>CBFGLP010001308.1:0-2409 GCA_965649595.1 uncultured Myxococcales bacterium
GCCCGATCGCGCCGCAGTGCGTCACGCTGCTCGAGGATCCCGACGCGGTCGACGAGGCGGCCGTGACCGCGATCGGCGAGGGCGCGACGATCGACGCCGCGCTGCCCGAGGACGGCTGCCGGCTGTTTGGACCCGAGCCGCCGCCCGCGATGCCCGGCGAGCCGACCGGACGCCCCGTCGATCCGGATGCCACCGGTGGTTACTACCAGCCGATCTTGGTCCGCCTGCTCGACGAGTCGCCGAGCCTCGAGCTGCTGCGCACGCGGCTCGCCTGCGGGCTCACGGGGGCGACCCAAGCCCAGTCGGCCGAGTACACGCTCCGCTATCAACGCAACATCGCGCCGGCGATCGCCGGCGTCGCGCGGATCGATGGTGGCGAGGTCGAGCTGCTCGGGGTCGATCCGATCGCGAGCGTCGGCGTCGGCGAGCGCATCGAGCTGCGCGTGCGCTGGACCGATTGCCCGAGCGAGCCGAGCTGCGGAGATCAGCTCTGCTCGCTCGACGAGGTCACCACTTGCACCGCCGACTGCGAGGCGCTCCCGGGCTGTCTCGGCGCGGAGACCCACGTCTACTTCGATCCGCTCGAGCTGCGCGTGGCGACCCGGCGCGAGGGGATCGGCGTCACCTGGTACACGACCGCCGGGCGGCTCGACGAGGCCCGGACCGGCCGAGCCACCGACGAGCTCGAGCCGACCAGCGACAACGGCTGGCAGGCACCGGACGAGCCTGGGCTCGTGCACTTTTGGGTCGTCCTGCGCGACGATCGTGGCGGCACCGGCTGGGCTTCGTTCGACCTGCAGGTCGAGTGAACCAAAGCGAGCGGCCGACCCGAGGGCCGGCCGCTCGTCGGAACCCGGTGCGACTAGTGGATCAGCCGGCGCCCCGGGAGGCTGCCGTCGTCGTCCTCGTCGTCATCCGCCGACGAGCTCGACGCCTCCTCGATGTCGGCCTGCTCGCGCGAGACCGCGGCGTTGCGCTGCTCGGCGTCCCGCTTGCGCAGCAGGGCCGTCACGACCAGCGCGATGCCGGCCGCCCAGCAGAGCATCAGGAACGCCAGCCAGTAAGGCGAGACCTCGGCGCCGAGCATCAGCGGCATCGCGGCGGTGTTGTGGCGAGCGACGTGCTCGACCTCGAGCCCGTAGGTCACGAAGGTCGAGGCGAGCTGCATCAGCACCACCGCGCCGCCGAGGAACGCCACCCGCAGCTTGCCCTCGCGTCGCCGCGAGGCCCACAGCAGCGTCGCGGCGGCCGTCTCGGCGGTCAGCAGCAGCTGAGCGAGCGTCGCGAACATGACCTCGGAGTTCTCGGTCGCGAGGCCCGACTTCTTCATCACCAGGTTGTAGGTGATGCCGACCAGGGCGACCGTGACGAGCACGAAGCCCTGGAAGCGCAGGAAGGCCCACCGCGCTTCGACGTGATCGGCGACGGCCCGAGCCCGAGCGGGACGGCGGAGGCTGGCGATCAACAGCCAGCCGAGCACCGGCAGCAAGAACGCGCTCGACAGGAAGGTCAGCAGGTTGAGGGCGTCGAAGTCCTCGGCCCGGTGCTGACGGGAGATGTCGAGCAGCGTGAGCACGCTGCAGCCGATGCTCGCCAGCGCCAGCGCCACGCCCTCGCCCGGGCGGAACAGCGGCGCCCACCCCTGCTCGACGCGGCGGTACCACGAGCGCAGGCAGATGAACCCGAGCACGAGCTGGATCAGCAGCGAGTAGCCCAGCATCGTCATGGTCAGGTCGTTGCTCGACGGCACGCCCAGCTCGTCGATGCCCGTGAAGCCCGAGACTAGCGCGAGCGGCATCGGCAGCGGCCCGAGCAGCAGGCCGGTCGACGAGACGCCGCAGGCGGCGAGCACGGTGCCGAGCAGACCGGGGACCAGCACGGCCACGCCGAGCAGGCCACCGACGACCATCGCGTTGACCCGCTGACCGAGCGCGTCACCGAGACCGATCGCGGTCAGGTGAGTCGCGGAGATCAGCAAGCCCAGCACGAAGAGCGGCATGAGCAGCGCGCCGAGGCCCAGCTCGAGTCCGAGCAGCCCGACACCGCCGAGCAGCAAGCTGCCGCCGAGCAGCGCGGCGAACACGTTGGGCCCGGCGATCATCGCCAGCGCCAGCTCACCGGCGCTCATGCCGGTCATGCGCAGGACTGGCAGCGTGCCCGCCTCGCGCTCGCGGGCGGTCGCGGTCGCGGTCACGATCGGGCTGACGACCACGAACACGAAGCAGGCGATCGCCAAAAACGCGATGCCGGCGAGCCGGTAGCGGGTCGAGGTGGTGACCGGCGAGTGGTAGCGGACCGTGGCCTTGTGCTGCTTGGTCCAGCTCGGCGACTCCCAGCCGCCGTCCCAGACGTCGCTGGTCGAGATCAGCGCCTGCGTGAACTCGGTGGGGTGCTGGTTGGCGAGGTTGA
>CBFGLP010001309.1:0-1915 GCA_965649595.1 uncultured Myxococcales bacterium
CCAACCGCAAGGTGTTCCTCTACCCCGAGAACTGGATCGAGCCCGAGCTGCGCCGGGACAAGACGCCCGAGTTCGAGGAGCTCGAGGCGACCTTGATGCAGGGCGTCCTCGACCAGCATCGCGTCGAGAAGGCGCTGAGCATCTACCTGGAGAAGTTGGCCCGCGTGGCCAACCTGGAGATGATCAGCACCTATCAGAACCCCGACACCAAGGAGCTGTGGGTGCTCGCGCGCACGCACGCGGCCCCGCACGAATGGTTCATTCGGCGACGCCTCGCCTCGCAGGAATGGACGGCATGGGAGGTCGTGCCGCACAGCATCGAGAGCGACGCCGCCATCGTGGTCGTCAACAAGGGCCGAGTGCACCTGTTCTGGGCGAACGAGCACGATGCCGTACAGAATGACGACGAGGACAAGAACGTCCCGGTCTACTACACCATCGGCCACATCGAGAAGTCACCGGAGGGATGGGGGAAGGTCACCGTATCCGAGCGGAGCTCGGTCATGCAGCTTCCCGACCATGAGCAGTACCGGCTCAACTTCCTGGTCCTCGATCGTACGATTTACCTCTACGTCTTCTACCATAACCGACAGGTTCACGCCGGCAATATTGGTGCTCCTGCGGCGTTCTACTTCGAACCGGTCACGCAACGCATCCGTCAGACGGCGATGTGGGGGGCGCCCTACACGAGCGAGGACGAGGAGCTCATCGGGGAGGGCGAGAATCAAAAGTTCGTCAAGGTTCGGGTCCTCACGCACAACAAGCATGTGCCACTCTTACCCACCTACGAGTTCGAGGGCCAGCGCAACCGCAAGTGGGGGTGGTCCGACGCCGACACCGATTCCGGCGACGTGAGTGGTGCGCAGTTCAGTCAGGGATGGGTCAGCGTCGAATTGTTCCAAACCCCTTCGGGAACCCCGACCTTTCTGCATCAGGCGGACATGCTGGTCCACTCCGACCTGCGGGACAGCTTCTTGCCCGCGATCTATGACGATCGCCGCCGCAAGTACGTGCTTCAGCCCGACCTGCAGTTCTTCAATCTGAACCAGCCGAACCCCAGCTACATCGGACAGTTCACCCCGAGCAACTACGCCACTTGCCCCACGACAAGTGTCTCGGTGCCCGAGCGGAGCCGGTCCGTGCCGGGAGTGCGAATGCACCAAGACGACGTGAGGACTCTACGGCCTTGGAGCTCGCGCGTCCCGGGACGCAGGCCCGCGCTGGCCACGATCGAGGGTGTCGATAGTCCCGATGCACCCGCCTACAGCACCTCCATGCTGCTGAACCAGAGCAAGGAGATCATGCAGGGCAGCTTGGCGCTCGTCGAGGACGACGCGGACTACCCTCAGGACATGTGGTCATTTGCCTACGTCCTGCAGATGGAGGCGCTGTACCATCCTTTCGCGCTCTCGCTTCAGGAGGCGCTCGCTAGCGATGGCGTGACCGGCCTCTACGCTCCGCCGCAAGGCAGCCCGCTCTTCCGTCAGCTGGCCAGCTACGATCCCCTCACCGTGGAGATGGGAGTCAACGCGTCGCTCGTCCACGGGGACCTCCCGATCGAAGAGTTCGACTTCGACTTCGGCAGCCCCTATGCCACCTACAATTGGGAGATCTTCTACCACGTCCCCATGCTGATCGCGGGCAAGCTCGCGACGGAGCAGAAGTGGGACGAGGCTCAGAGCTGGTACCACTTGATGTTCAATCCCATCGAGCTGGTCGAGGGGGAGAATGGGCCCTCGAGGTTCTGGCGCATCAAGCCTTTCTTCGAGCAGGCCGGAACCTTGGCCAAGGATCAGTTCGAGGTGATGCTCGGCATCGGCGTCACCGGAGACGAGCAGAAGGCAGCAGTCGAGGCGTTCGCCCGGCAAGTGGCGATCTGGGAAGACAATCCCTTCGACCCGCACGCGGTCGCGCG
>CBFGLP010001310.1:0-4619 GCA_965649595.1 uncultured Myxococcales bacterium
GGACGCGTCGGCGACACGCCGATCGTGGGCGCAGGATTTTATGCCGATTCGAGGCTCGGCGCCGCGGTTGCGACTGGCCTCGGCGAGGCGATCCTCGGCCATGTGCTCTGCTACGAGCTGCTCCGCCGCGCGGCCGAGGGGGCGCCCTTGCAAGCGACCGCCGAGCAGCTGTGCCAGCAGATCCTCGCCGAGGAGCGGGCCGAGGTTGGTGTCGTGGCGATCGGTCCGACCGGCGAGGTCGCGGTAGCCCACTCGAGCGAGCACATGAGCTGGGCCATCGCCCGGGAGCACGCGGCCGTCGAGGCCGGCATCGTCGCGTCGGCGCGGTCCATGATATGAGAGTCGCGTGAAGGCGATCGTCGCCGCGCTCTGGCTGCTCGCATCGCCGCCCGTGGAGTCCGGCGAGGGGCAGCCGAGCAGCGCGGCACACGACGGCGACGCACCTTCAACGGTTGTACCGGACGCGCCGAAGTTCGATGAAGTGGTCTCGCTAGCGACCCCTCCCGTCGATCCAGCGCCGAGCGAGCCCCCGCCCGACGATCCCCCAGCCGTGCAGCCCGCCGCGCCGCCGGCTCCGGTCCCGACCTCTGCTCCGCGCAAGGACTGGCGGCGGTGGGGTAGCCCGCTCTTGTCGTTGTTCGTGCCGGGGCTCGGCCAGATCGCCAACGCTGGAATCGAGCGGCGCCCGAACATCATCAAGGGCATCACGCTGCTCTACGGCACCACGCTCTCCGTCGTCGGTGCATCGATCCTCTACCGCGCCAGCAACGACGGCTCGCGCCCGCTCGGCCGCGAGTACGCCCGGCTGATCGGCTACGGCACGCTCTCGACCCTCGCGCCGATGTTGTGGATCTACGCCATCGCCGACGCCTACCGGATAGCCGCGCGCGAGACGATCGACCCCCACGCGCGGCACAAGCTGCGGATGTCGGTGGCGCGCAGCATGACCGTTGGCTTTCGTGCCGATCCCGATCGCCCCGGGTTCTACGACGACTGGAGCGTCGCGCTGATCGGTCAGCCGGTCCCGCGTCTCGGCGTTGGTGTGTCCGACTTAGGCTTGAAGCTCGGGCGCGACAGCCTGCGCGTGGTCCAGTTCGGCGTGCGGGTCGGCTATCGCGTGGTCGAGCAGCAGCGGCTGTGGCTCGACATCTCCGTCGGCGCGCAGATGCAGGTCGCGAGCATCATCAAGCCGCAGCCGCTCGCGGTCGAGCCGGGGCGGGCCAGCCGAGAGACGCGCTTTGGTGCCACGCCCTACGCTCAGCTGGATCTGCGCGTGTTCGTGCTCGATCGCCTCTCGCTCGACTTGACCCCGCGCGTGAGTGTGCCAGTCACCACCCGCTACTTCACCGCCGGATCGCTGCCGCGCTTCGCCACCACGCTCGAGCTGGGCGCGGGCGCCAGCGTCTACTTCTGAGCTCCCGATCTCATGACCGCGCTTCGCCAGCTTCGCCGAGTGTTGCTCTCCACGAGCGGGGCGCTGCTCGTCGGCGCGTGCGTGTTCGGCTTTCGTGGGCTCGCGCCCTTCGTCGGCGAGGCCTCGCTCGAGCAGATCGATACCGTGCAGATCCATCTCCCGCCGACCGAGCTGACCTTGCGGGGCAGCGCCAACACGACCACGCTCGCCTGGGAGGGTCGCTTCGTCGCGCTCGGAGCCACTCGGGACGACGCGCTCGAGCAGGCGCGTGAGCTCGAGCTGGTGTGGGAGACCGAGCAGCGAGTCGGTCGGCTGCGCGCCGAGCTTCCGCTCGAGCTGCGCGATCTCGGCGAGCTCGAGCTCATCGAGCTCGACAGCTCGGCCTACATCGCGCACGAGATTCGTGGCGCCGGTGAGGTCCAGGTCTCGGGCATCGACGCGTTCCTCTCGATCGAGCTCGAGGGCGGCAACGTCGTGGTGCTCGGTGGGCTCGAGCAGATCGTCGTCGACACCGGCCAGGGCAACGTCGAGCTGCGCACTGGCGCGGCCGTCGACGTCCACAGCGGCCAGGGCGACGTGCTCGTCGATCTCGAGAGCCCGCGCGACGCGGTGATTGATACGCGGGGCGCGGTGGAGATCGGCCTGAGCGAGGTTGGCAACCTGGAGATCGACATCGCCGGAGCCGGTGTGATCAGCGTGGATCTCGAGGGCGTGGCGCACCTCGGCAGCGGGGATTTTTTCCGGACGCTCGGCGCCGGGACCCGAGCTCTGCGCGTCCGCTCCGGGGGTGGGCCGGTGACCGTGCGCATGTTGGATCCGGGCGCGGGGGGCTGAGCCAGGAGGCTTCTTCGGCCCGTCCGGGCCGAAGGGCGTTGCCCGACCGCGGCAGCCGTGCTAACAACGGCGCCCCACGCCAGAGTGGCGAAATCGGTAGACGCAGCGGACTCAAAATCCGCCGGGGGAAACTCCATGCCGGTTCGAGTCCGGCCTCTGGTACCAGAAAAGAAGAGAACCCGAGCCATCTGGCTCGGGTTCTCTTTGTCTTAGCCCCCCGCAGGCGACGTGCACTCAGCCATGCACGGCCGCTGCGCGGCCGCGAGGTCGCTGCGCGACCTCGGTGGGCTGGGTTCGGGTTCGCTGCGACTCGTTGGCCCCCAGAGGGGGCTTGGTTGGTCCTCAAGCACTCTGCACACGAGGACTTCGACCAGACCCTCAACGAGGATAGGTCAGCTGGAGCTTGAAGCCGCCGATGTCGACCACGTCGCTCGGCTGGATTGGTGCCCGCGGATCGATCGGTGACCCATTGATCGTCAGCTTGCGCCCGGCCTCGAGCACTCGCAGCTCGGCGGCGTGGGGGGGCCCGCTCCACTCGAGCAGCGCCCAGGCTTCGTCGGTGCCTTCGAGCCGCAGGCGGATGTCCAGCCCGGCTCCGAAGCCGACCCGATGGGCGCCGGGCGGCACCATCCGGTATTGCACCGCGCCGCTCGGATCGGTCACCCGCAAGGTCGCGACCTTGGCGCTGCCCAGCTCATGGTGGAGCACCCAGCCCAGCTCGTTGGCGAGCTCGCCAGCGTCCTTGGGGCGCTGCTCGGGCTTCTTGGCCAGGCAGCGATCGACCAGCTCGACCAGCTTGGCCGGCAGGTTCTTGCAAGCCTCGTGCTGGCTGAGCGGGATGACCGGCTTCTTGACGTGGGCGGTCATCCACTCGAGCGGATCGTCGGCGAAGGCCCGCACGACTTGGCTGCGCGGGCGATCGGGCCAGAACGGGCAGTGGCCAGAGAGCAGCTCGTAGAGCGTCACCGCCAGCGAGTACACGTCGGACGCCGGGCTGAGCGTGGTCGAGTAGGCCTGCTCTGGCGGGGCGTACTGCGGCGTGCCGACCAGGACGTGCTGCGTGGTTACGTTGTCGCCGGCTAGCGCGTGCTCGCCAAACCCCCGCGCGGACGCGAAGTCGGTGATCTTGAGGTTGCCATCCGGCTCGATCCAGAGCTTGCTCGGGGTCAGATCGCGGTGGACGACGCCGCGGGTGTGGACCTCGGCGAGCCCGAGGCACGCCTGGTGGATCAGCGAGACTGCCTGGGCGGCCGGCATCGGACGATCGAAGTCGTGCCAGTGATCGAGCTGGGCGCCCTCGAGCGCCTCCATCACGATGTACCAGTGATCGTCGGAGCCCATCCCCGAGTCGAAGGTCCGGACCACGTGGCGGTTGGTCAGCTCCTCGAGCACCGCGATCTCGCGCAACGCTCGACGAGCAGTCTCCTCGGCCTTGACCGGGTCGAGCGAGATGCGGACCGCCACCGGATGGGCATAGCCTTCGGCCTTGCACCGGTAGACCCAGGACGCGTCGTACTTGCGGGTGACCCCCAGAATCTCGAACTTCTCGTACCTATCTCCGGGCTTGAGCTGCTTCGCCATCTCGACCCACGCTAACGCGTTCGGCGGTTGACCCGCAAGCGATCACGTGGGTCCGGAACCGCGTGTGACGGGGAAGCGATCCCGAGCTGCTCGGTCGCGACCGAACGGACTTTTTTTCAGCCTCGCGGGCAAGCCAATTCCGAGCTCGGTTGATCCCGCGATGCACTCCGGCCACTGCGTAGCCTCCGTGCACTCCGGTTGACGCTCGCACGCGAGCACGGAGATACTTTTCCCACGCTCGTGGGTGATTCTGCACAGCTCCACTCGGATCTCGACGCGCTCGTCGGCAGCGTCATCCACGATCGGTACCGCGTGGACGCGCTGCTCGGCGTCGGCGGGATGGGGGCAGTGTTCCGGGCCCACCACACGGGGCTCAAGCGCAATGTCGCGCTCAAGGTGCTGCACCCCGAGATTGGCCGAGACGCTTCGGTGTCGAAGCGCTTTGATCGCGAAGCGACCAGCGCATCGCGCCTCGACCATCCTCACTGCGTGCGCGTGACCGACTTCGGCACGACCGAGAACGGCACGAAGTACCTGGTAATGGAGTTCCTCGAGGGCCACGAGCTCAAGGATCTGCTCGGCAAGCCGATGCCACCCGCTCAAGCGGTCGGCGTCGCGATCCAGATCTTCGAGGGCCTCGAGCACGCGCATCACTTCGGCGTGGTCCACCGCGACCTCAAGCCGGAGAACGTGTTCGTCACCAAGGACTACCGCGGGCAGGAGATCATCAAGATCGTCGACTTCGGCATCGCCAAGCTGATCGATGCCGAAGGTGGCTCCGAAGAGAAGC
>CBFGLP010001311.1:0-5478 GCA_965649595.1 uncultured Myxococcales bacterium
CCCCGGTGCATTGCCCCCGCTCTGCGATCCAAGTCTCCCAATCGAGGATATCGCGCTACTCACGGGTGTGAACGCGTACCTGTTATTTTTGGAGACGGCTCTTCCAATAGCCCGGACGGCGTTTGTTGTGGGGGCACGGAGATCACCATGATCATGTCTGGCGCGACCAGATAGAACACCGAGTAAGGAAAGTTGCGTAACAAAGCCCGCCGAGTCCCCGGTTCAACTTCCATCCATCGGTGAGGATGTTCGAATATCGATTCCACGACTCGATCGAACTCGAGCACGAAGCGTGCCGCCGCCTCAGGGTTCTCGTCCGCGCACCAAGCAGCCGCGTCTTCAACCTCGGCTTCGGCTGCTGGATGGATGATGTTGCGACGGCTCATCGCGCCTGAGCAGCCTCTGCCTGGCCTCTTCCCAGGGAACGGGCGTCACCTCACCCGAACGCACTTCAGCGATGCGGCGTCGATTTTCTTCGAGCCACGCAGCTTCCAACTCCGCCTGCGTGTCTCGATCTTCGTCGTCGAGTTCGCTAGACAGCACCGCAACCACGATCTCACGCTGCTCGCGGGATAGCTTCAGCGCGGCCTCGATCACCTGCTGTGTCTCGGTGGTCATGTTGGCCAAGCTTACAGTGCTCAGCGGGTCCCGTCCTGTTGACAGAGAGTTGGCGCCTCGTGCAGCCGATAGACGGGGCGCGCAGCCCGCTGGAGCGGTCTTCGTCGCTAGCGGCTCTGCTCGTATACTCCCCACCGCCATGGTCGGCGCGTCACGAAGCATCCTTCGCCTCTCGCTCACCATCTCCTTGCTCGCCATCGCCTGCGGCGAGGAGAAGCCACCGTCCCCCGACAACGACCGCTCGCGCGGCTCCGATCCCGCCGCTGACGACGAGCAGCCCACGGACGTCCGCTTGGTCCCCGAGCAAGACCAGTTCGTGCTCACCTACGCGGGCGCCCGCGGCGAGTTCGCTGACTGCACGACGGTCGCCGAGGTCCCCGAGGAGGCCCGTGGCATGGTCGGCGTGAACCTCCTGCGTCAGCGTCCGCCCGCGGGCAAGCTCTGGGTCACCAACCTACGCACGCCCGACGAGTCCGGCGGCTTCGCCTTGCAAGCGGTGCCGCGCGAGCAGTTCGAGGAGCTGGTGCTGGGTGCGGGCCGAAGCTCGGCCTACGAGCTGCCCGAGGGGCTCGAGCTGCCCGAGGTCGCGGTCACCAAGGACGGGCCGATCATCGTTTACAAGACCTCGTGGTGCGGCGTGTGCAAGCAGCTCGAGGCGTACCTGGATCGCAAGGGCGTCGAGTACGTCGCCAAGGACATCGAGCAGGATCGGGCGGCGGCGGCCGAGATGGCGGCCAAGGCCAAGGCGGCCGGGGTCCCGACCGGGTCGGTGCCGATGATCGATGTCCGTGGCGAGCTGCTGCGTGGCTTCGATCGGGCGCGGCTCGAGAAGCTGCTCTGATCAGCCCCAGTAGAGCACCACGCCCGTGACCGCCACGAAGAGCACGAAGCAGCCCATGAAGATGGGATCCTTGAGCATCTCCTCGGTCGGGCTCTCGGCGTCGGGGCGCGCGGTCACGAGGTGGATGAAGCGCAGGATCCCGCCGATCGCGAAGGGTAGGGTGTAGATCAGCGGCGCGTCACCAAACGCCTGCTGCACGTGCTCGCTCTGGGTGTAGAGCGCGTAGACCAGCGCGGTCAGCAGCGCGAGCGTGTGGAGGATCCACCGCAGCGCGTCCTTGGAGTAGTGGCTCAGCACCGACCGGGTCTTGGCCTCGCCCTGCGCCGCTTGTGCGCTCAGCTCGTGCGCCCGCTTGCCGAACCCGAGGAACATCGCCAGCAAGGCGGTGCAGCCGAGCAGCCAGGGCGAGGGCGGCAGGTCGATCACCAGCGCACCGGCCAGCACCCGCAGCACGAAGCCGGCGGCGATCGACAGCACGTCGAGGTAGGGCAGGTTCTTCGTGTAGAAGCAGTAGGCGATGTTGAGCCCGAAGTAGCCCGCGAGCGTGGCGGCGTACCAGGGCGAGAGCATGAACGCCGCCGCGAGGGCGAGCGGGACGGCGACGATCGTGAAGTTGCGGGCGCTCGTCGGCGGCAGCTTGCCCGAGGCGATCGGGCGGTCCTTCTTCTTCGGGTGCGCGCGGTCCTTCTCGACATCGACGATGTCGTTGATCACGTAGACGCAGCCCGAGATCAGGCAGAAGAGCGCGAACGCGGCTGCGACGCGCCACAGCGCGTCGAGCTCGAAGAGCTTTTGGCCGAACACGAGCGGCACGCCGACGAAGGCGTTCTTGATCCACTGCTTGGGCCGGAGCGTCTTGATCAGACCAAGGAACACGGTGGGCCGGGACTATGGCACGGTCGCCAGGGATGTTCCATCATCGGCCATCGGCCTAGTGCCGGCCCAAAGTCCGATGTCGTCGCCCCAAGCGCTCACTCCGACGTCCCGCCGCCTGGCTCCACCTTCAACACGGGGCCGCTCGGGCCGGCTCGTTCGTGGCTGTTGCGTCGGCGTGTTGTTGGCGGTTGCTGGCCTATCGATCGAGCCCGCTCACGCAGGCGGGCTCGGATCGCTGCGTGCGTTGCTCCGCGTGGACGGGGTCGATCGGATCGCCGAGCCAGGGCACTCGCTCGCGGGGCCATCCGTACTGGCCTCGCTCGACGAGCCGAGCCTGGCCAGCGACCCGCTCTGGGAGCCGGGCGTGCTCGATCCCGCGGCTGGCTTTCCGGGCCGCTGGGAGCGGGAGCTCGACCGTCGCAAGGCGATCCTGCGCAGCCACTCGGGCAGCGATCATCGGGCCGCGCTCGCGCTCTTGGGCCTGCTCCCGCTGCTGCAAGGCGAGCTGGCCTCGGCCGAGCTGATCGCGTTCGTCGACGGCGTCCGCAACGATCGCAAGCGCCATCCATTGGTCCGCTCGCTCGCGGCGATCCAGCGCGGGCTCCTGCACGAGGACGCGGGCCAGCTCGACGAGGCCCGGGCGATCTATCGCGAGCAGGGCGTGGTGCTCTCGTGGCGGATCGTCGGGCCCTTCGACAACGCCAACCATGGCGGCCTCGATCGTGCCTATGGCCCCGAGACCGAGGCGTTCGACGTCGCGCAGCAGTTCAAGGGCAAGCTCGCGGGCGAGCAGCTCGAGTGGTCCGCGTACGAGGCCCAAAACACGCTCGCGGGCGGCTACGTGTCGTTCGACGAATTCCTGCGGCCCAACCAGCACGTGCTCGGCTACGCGACCACATGGGTGCGGGTCGAGAAGGCCCAGTCGGCGGTGCTGCACTTCGGCAGCGGCGGCGGGCATGCGATCTGGGTAGGGACCGAGCAGGTCGGGCGGGGCAACGCCTATCGAGCGCCGGATCCCCTGCAGGACGCGTACCCGATCCAGCTCGCGGCAGGCTGGAATCGGATCTTGATCAAGGTCGGCTGCGACGAGGGATCGTGGGGCTTCTTCGCCCGGATCAGCGATCCGAGCGGTGCACCGATCGCGGGCCTCGAGGCGTCCGGCTCACCGCCGGTGCCTGCGACCGAGCTACCGAGCGCCGCGGTCGGCTCGACCGAGGTCGATCCCGACGCGCCGGCAGCCAAGACCAAGACCAGCAAGCGCGAGGCCAGCCCGATCTCGCTGCGCCAAGCGTTCGAGCGAGCGGCAGCAGGCAAGCAGGCGAGCGCCGCCGACGAGCTGGCGCTGGTCGAGCTCTATCACTGGATTCGGCCCTTCGATCGTGCGGACTTCACCGCCCGCGATCAGGCTCGGCAAGCCGACGCCGCGGCGCAGTCGGCCCGCAGCGCGCTGTACTTGGCGATGGCCGAGGATGATCCAGCTCGCAGCCGCAGCGCGCTCGAGGCCGGCATCGCGCGGGCCCGCGAGCGGATCGCCGCGATCGAGTCGGCGCCGACCGGACGGGTGCCCGCGCCAGCGGGCGACGAGCGGGCGCTGCTGGGCCAGATGCTGGTCGAGCTGGCCTGGCGCAACGCTTCGCTCGGGCTCGAGCGCCGGGCCGACGAGCTCCTGAAAGAAGCGCAGCAGGCCGTGCCCGACGACGCGCTGATCGAGCTGGCCCGGATCGAGCAACTCGGCAACGACGGCTTTCGTCTGACCGCGCTCGAGTGGGTCGAGGATCTTCGCCGACGCTACCCCGACTCGGCGACGGTGCTGCGCGAGCAGGCGACTCGACTGATCAACCTCGGTCGCACGCGCGAGGGCCTGGCCTTGCTCGAGCAGCACTCGCGCGAGCACTACGGCGACGGCGGCGTGCTCGAGCAGCGGATCGAGGCGCACATCAGCCTCGGCGAGGTCGAGCAAGCGGTCGCGCTCGGGCGCTCGCTGGTCGCGGGCGCGCCGGGCCGGCCGAACGCGTGGCGGCGGCTCGCCGTGCTCGAGGAGGCGGCGGGCAACTATCCGCTCGCGATCGCGGCGCTCGAGGAGGCGCTGATCCTGGCCCCCCAGGATCCTGATCTCCACGCGGCGATGGGGCTCTTGCAGGCCCGAGCGGGTGACGAGCAGTCGAGCGTGCTCGCGCTGCAGCGCTCGCTCGAGCTCAACCCGCAGCAGCCCGAGCTGCGCGACCTGCTGGCCACGCTCGGGGCCACCGACGACGACGTGTTCGCTCGCTACGCCGCCGATCTCGAGCAGGTCGTCGCTGCCGAGGCCGAGCGCGAGGTGCCCAAGCACTGGCAAGGCAAGGACGCCGCGATCTTGCTGCATCGGATGGCCACGCGCGTGGCGACCAGCGGGCTCGGCGAGCGGCTCGAGCAGCGGATCGTCAAGGTGCTCGACGAGCGAGGCGTCCGCAGCCAAGCCACGCAAGGGTTCGCCTACGATCCGGCCGAGAGCTACGTCGAGGTCCGTCGAGCCCGCGTGCGCCGGGCCGATGGGCGGATCGAGGACATCGGCGTCACCAACCACTACTCGCTCGCCGAGGCCGGCTACCGGATGTACTACGACCAGCGCCAGGTCGTGGTCGAGTTCCCGGGCCTGCGCGTCGGCGACATCGTCGAGGTCGTGTTCGTGCGCCGCGACGTGGCCGTGCGCAACAAGTTCGACGACTACTTCGGCGACCTGGTCCCGCTCGCAAGCACGGCCCCGCAGCGCCGGGTCGAGTACCTGCTCGAGACGCCGGTCGATCTCGAGCTGCACGCCAACCGCACGCTCGATCGCACGGTCTCCGAGGACGGCCGCACTGCGCTTTACCAGCTAGCGATCGACGACGTACCGGGCTTGCGGCCCGAGGCCGAGATGCCCGGCTGGAGCGAGGTCGCCGACTACCTGCACGTCTCGACCTACGCGACCTGGGATCAGGTCGGCACCTGGTACTGGGGCCTGGTCCGCGAGCAGCTGGTGGTCGACGACGCGATCAAGGCCGGCGTGAAAAAAGCGTTGGAGGGCCTCCCGGCCGACGCGAGCGAGCGCGACAAGATCGCGGCGATCTACGAGCACGTGATCGAGTCGACCCGCTACGTCGGGCTCGAGTTCGGCATCCACGGCT
>CBFGLP010001312.1:0-7332 GCA_965649595.1 uncultured Myxococcales bacterium
CTCGCCGAGCAGCTCGAGTGGATCAACAAGCTGGTCGACGCCCACCACTTCCCGCGCGTGCGCGTGCCCGGCTACGAGGCCGACGACGTGATCGGCACCTTGACCAAGCAGGCGCTCGCGGCCGGCATGGAGGTGTTCATCATCTCGGGCGACAAGGACTTCGCCCAGCTGATCGGCGAGCGGGTCCGGATGGTCGACACTCTGCGCGACGTCAGCTACGACCCCGAGCTGGTCCGCAAGAAGTGGGGCGTGCCGCCGCATCAGTTCGTCGATCTCCTGGCGATGACCGGCGACAAGGTCGACAACATCCCGGGCATCCCGGGGATCGGGCAAAAGACCGCCCAGAAGCTGCTCGAGGACTACGGCACGCTCGACGAGATCTTTGCTCATGTCGACGAGCTCAAGGGCAAGACCAAGGAGCGCTTCGAGGACTTTCGCGACCAGGCCCTGCTCTCGCGCGAGCTCGCGACGATCGACTGCGAGGTCCCGGTCTCGCTCGGGCTCGACGACCTGAAGCTGGTCCCGCTCGAGACCAGCGCGCTCAACGAGCTCTATAAGCGGCTCGAGTTCTACTCGCTCTTGTCCGAAGACCAGGTCGCGGCGGCGCAGGTCAGCGACAGCAAGTCCGACTTCTCGGTGATCGCCACGCTCGAGCAACTCGACGAGTGGCTGGTAGCGCTGCCCGGCGCCGACGAGGGCGCGGTCGCGGTCTATCCGATCTACGACGACCCTTCGCCGGTGCGTGGCGAGCTGGCAGCGCTCGCGTGCTCGCTCGGGCCTGGGCACGCGCGGCTGGTTCCGCTGCTCTGTCAGGGCGGTCTGGGTCTGACCGGGCTCGAGCGGCTGCGGCCCTGGCTCGAGCACCCGCAGCGCTACAAGCTCGGCCACGACTGCAAGGCGCTGTGGGTGGCGCTCCGTCGCAAGGGCGTCACGCTGCGCGGGGTCATCGGCGACACGATGCTCGAGTCGTTCTTGATCGACCCCAACAAGCTGATCCCGCATCGGCTCGAGCAGGTGGTCAAGGAGTACCTCCAGCGCACGATCCCCCCGGCCAAGCGGATCCTCGGCGCGGGCAAGCAGGCCAAGAAGTTCTCCGAGCTGCATGGCGACGAGATCTGCGAGTGGGCGTGCCAGCAGGTCGAGGCGATCGCCGCCGCGTTCGGCCCGGTCCGCGCGAAGCTCGACCAGGAGGGTCACCGCGACGTGCTCGATCAGGTCGATCTGCCGCTCTCGTGGGTGCTCGGGCAGATGGAGCTCGACGGCATCGCGGTCGATAGCGATGACCTCGCCAAGATGGGCGTCGAGTTCGCGACCCGGCTGGCCGAGCTCGAGGCCGAGATCTACGAGCTGGCTGGTCACGAGTTCAACATCGGCTCGCCCAAGCAGCTCGGCACCGTGCTGTTCGACGAGCTCGGCCTGCCGGTGATCAAGAAGACCAAGACCGGCTACTCGACCGACGCCGAGGTGCTCGAGCGGCTCGCCCCCAAGCACGCGATCGCGTCGAGCCTGCTCGAGCACCGCAAGCTGGCCAAGCTAATCAATACCTACACCGAGGTCCTGCAGAACGCCGTGAACCCGGCGACTGGTCGGATTCACGCGACCTTTCAGCAGACCGTCGGGGTCAGCGGTCGACTGATCACGACCGAGCCGGATCTCCAGCGCACTCCCGTCAAGACCAAGGAGGGCCGGCGGATCCGCCAGGCATTCGTCGCCCCGCCGGGCACCAAGCTGATCTCGGCCGACTGGAGTCAGATCGAGCTGCGCCTGCTCGCGCACTTCACCGGTGACGAGCGCCTGGTCGAATCCTTTGCGCAGAACCTCGACGTGCACCGCCGCACGGCTGGCCAGCTGTTCGAGGTCGCGCCGGAAGAGGTCACGCCCGAGCAGCGCGGGGTCGGCAAGCTGGTCAACTTCGCGACGATCTACGGTCAAGGAGCGACCGCGCTGGCGCAGATCCTCGGGATTCAGCGCAAGCAAGCGCAAGCCTACATCGACGGGTACTTCGAGTATTACCAAGGCGTGCGGGCCTGGCTAAACGCGACCATCAGCCAGGCGCACATCGATGGATTCGTGACCACGCTGCTCGGCCGGCGTCGCTACATTCCCGAGCTATCGAGCAACAATTATCAAGATCGCCAGGCCGGCGAGCGGATCGCCGCGAATACCCCCATTCAGGGCTCGGCAGCGGACATCTGCAAATTGGCGATGCTCGGGATCGCCAACGATCTGCGCGAGCAAGGGCTGGCGACCCGGATGTTGCTGCAGATCCACGACGAATTGGTGTTCGAGGCGCCCGCGGCCGAGGTCGAGGCGGTGTGTGCGGTCGCCCGCAAGCACATGGAGGGCGCGTTCTCGCTGCGCGTGCCGCTGGTCGTCGACGTCGGCGTCGGCGCGAGCTGGGCCGAGGCGCACTGATAGCAGCCCGTGATCGCAGTCGCCCTCTTCGGCCGAAGAGCCCGTCTGGCCAATCGGGTTTGGCATCACCTTCGAAACCATCGTCATCGCCGGCGGCGGTCTGCCGATGCTGCTCGGGTCACGCTGCTAAACATGGTCTGATTCCGGTTGGTGGGGTGCGGCGGCCTGCTCGCAGGCATCGCTGGTTTTTGCCGACCGGGAAGGATGAACATGACCTTCTCCAAATTCCTCGATGCTCGGCTCGGAACCCACGTGGATTGGGACCACAACGATAGTTACCAGTGCGTCGACCTGTTCAGGTTCTACTGCAACGACGTACTGAACATTGCGCAGCCTGCACCGCTCGGGGAGAACGGCGGCGCGCACAAGTTCTGGGCCAACTACGAGGGCGATCCTAACCTGCACAACAATTTCCAGAAGATCGCCAATACTCCTGAAGGCGTGCCGCAGTATGGGGATGTCATGGTTTGGAACAGCCTCGTCGGAGGTGGTTATGGCCACATTGCTATCGTCATCGAGGCGGACGTGAATAATTTCACGAGCCTCGACCAGAACTGGCCCGAACACTCACCAGTCGCCAAGGTACCGCACAAGAATTACACTCATGTGCTCGGCTGGTTCCGGCCTCATAATCAGGCCGCCATCGGTGAGCCGTGACTGTCCGGAGGTCGTTCTAGCCCACAGCCTCACCGGTCAAGACCGCCGAGATCGCGTCGAGCGAGACTGGCTTGGTCAGGTGAACCGAGAACCCGGCGTCCTGTGAGCGTCGGCGGTCCTCCGGCTGGCCATACCCGGACACCGCGATCAGCCGCGTCGCTCGCAGGCGCGGATCGGCTCGGACCGCACGAGCGACCTCGTAGCCGCTCATGTCCGGGAGCCCGATATCGCACAGGATCACGTCGACCCGCGCGTCGGCGACCTGCGCGAGCGCCTGCGAGCCCGTGCGCGCGAGCGTGGCGACGTGGCCGAGCAAGCCGAGCAGCTCGAGCAGCAGCTCGGCCGTGTCCGGGTTGTCCTCGACGATCAGCACGCGCAGGCCCGCTTCGCCCTTCGTCGTTCGCTCGCGGTCGTGCGGCTGCGGGGCCGCGCTGCGAGCCCGAGGGAGCTGGACCACGAACTCGGTCCCGCGGTTGCGCCCCTCGCTGTGCGCCTCGATGCTTCCACAGTGCATCTCGACGATCGCCTTGGTGATCGCGAGCCCGAGCCCGAGCCCACCGGCCGAGCGCGCGATGTCCTGCGGCGCCTGCTGGAAGGGCTGAAAGATCCGCTCTTGAAACTCGGGGTCGAGCCCGACCCCGCTGTCCCGCACGCGGACCTGCACCTGCTCGTCGTCGCTGCTCGCCTCGATGTCCACGCAGCCCGGCGGGCTCGTGTACTTGATCGCGTTGGCGAGCAGGTTGTCGATCACCTGCGCGAGGCGAGTCGCATCTCCCTCGACCCACAAGGGCTCGTCGGGCAGGCTGACGCGGACCTCGAGCCCCTGCGCGCCCCGGGACCCACGCTCGTTGGTCTCGGTCCGCCGTGGCCCGAGCCGATCGTCGAGCGCCTGACGAACGACGGCGACGAGATCGAGCGTATCGCTGGCGAGCACCAGCTTGCCGCGGGAGATCCGGGAGATGTCGAGCAGGTCGTCGAGCAGGCGCGCGATGTGAGCGGTCTGCCGAATCAGCACGCTGCGGATCTTGTGCAGCTTCGCGTCGCTCGAAGCAGTGTGCGGGAGCAGCTCGCTCGCCAGGCGGATCGCCGCGACCGGGTTGCGCAGCTCGTGTCCCAGCATGGCCAGGAATTCGTCCTTTTGTCGGTCCGACTCGCGCAGCGCCGCTTCAACCTGCTTGCGCGCGCCGATGTCCTCGATGATCGAGACGTAATACTCCGGCTCACCAGTCGGGGCGCGAACCAACGAGACCGTCAGGTTGATCCACGCAGTCGAGCCGTCCTTGCGAAGGTAGCGCTTCTCGAGCGAATAGCCGCGGGTCGGACCGCCCATCAACCCGGTTGCGAGCCCGAGGTCGATCTCGAGATCGGCGGGGTGCGTGACGTCCTGCCAGGTCATCGCGAGCAGCTCGTCGCGCTCGTAGCCGAGGATGTCGACCACGCGATCGTTGACGTGCAGCCAGCGACCATCGAGGCCGATGTGGGCGATGCCGACGGCGGCGTTGTCGAAGGTGGCACGGAACCGACGCTCGCTGTCGGCGAGCGCCCGCTTGGCCTGCTCGCGCTCGGTGATGTCGCGCGAGATGACCAGCACCGATTCAACCTGACCGTCAGGGCCAAACTCGGGCACCATGCGGCTCTCCACCACCGCAGGACCGCGCTGGCTGGCGAAGCGAAGCTCGACGTCGAGCGGCTGCTGCTCGGCGAACACCCGCATGACCTGGCGATTCCACGCCGCCGCCAGCTCGGGCGCGAGCCCAGCTTCGTGACCAGTCGCTCCGAGGAAGCGCTCGACTGGAATGCCGCTCACCTCTTCGATCGCCTTGTTGACGAACAAGTGCCGAAGGTTGCGATCGACCCGGATGATCACGTCGGGTGCGTTGTCGGCCAGCATCCGAAACAGCTGGCCGCTGCGCTCCATCGTGGTCGCGAGCTGCTCGACGCGCCGACACGCCTGGACCTGGCGAGTCACGTCGACGCCGACCACGAAGATCGCTCGCACGTGTCCCTGCTCGTCGAAGATCGGCTGGTAGGTGAACTGCATGAAGGCAGGCTCGTGCTTGCCCTCGCCGCCTAGATTGACGCGCACCAGTAGCTCGGCGGTCGTGTGCGCCTCGCCGGTCGTGTAGACGCGCTCGAGCGTGGCGAGCATCGACTCGTCCGGCAGCGACGACGCCAGCTCGCCGAGCCGCGTGCCGAGCAAGTCACTCCGACCGACGAGCCGCTCGAAACGCGGGTTGACGAGCTCGAGCTCGAGCTCCGACCCACTCACGACCGCCAGGGTCAGTGGCGCCTGCATCCACAGCCGATGCAGGTTCGAGCCGTCCGGCCCTCCGCCAACTCGCGGGACCCTTGCCCGGGCACGTGCCCGCGCGCGTGCAAGCAACTCTTGCTCGACATGTGCTCCGACGAGCGCGTCGTTGGCTCCGGCGAGCAGCGCCGCGTGCAAGGCTCGCTCGTCCGACGCGATCGCCAAGATCGGCAAGCCCTCCGCCGCATGGCGAACGCGTAGTCGAGCGATCAGCGACGCCGACTCGTCGTCGCGCCAGCGCAGCACCAGCAGGTCGGGGCATCGCGATCCCGGTAGATCGAGGAGCCGGCGGGAGATCTCGGGCGCGTCGAGCTGCTCGAGCTCGAAGTGCGAGCCGAGAGCCTGAGCCACAGCCGCGCCGTCCGTGGCATCCACCAGTGCCCAGGCGATGGGGAGACCGTCGGGGACCATCCCACCCTTCGTAGCGCGAACGACCCGTTCTCTCTACAGCGCGGTCAGCTTTCGCTCCGTTGTCGCGTCAGGCCATGAGATCACGTTCAAAGCCTGGCCAAAGGTCCACCCCGGGCGTAACGCCCGAGGGCTATTGGGAACATCACAGCTCGACTTCACCGAGCGCCACGTCCCCCACCCGAAACACCACCGCCGAGGCCGTGCTCACGCTCCCGACCGAGAAGCCCAGCACCACGTCACCAGGCCGCAGCTTTCCTTCGCGCATCGCGGTGTGCAGGTTGTTGGGCCACAGCACGGGACCGCAATTGGCGTAGCGCGGATAGTTGTCGATCGTCCGCTCGAGCGGCAGGCCGAGCACGTTCGCGCAGAACTCGGCGGACCAGGCGGTCGGTGTGTTACAGACCAAGAAGTCGATGTCGCCGAGACCGAGCCCGGCGTCACTCAACGCCCCGTCGACGCTGCGGCGCAGGTAGCTCTCGGCCGTGTCACGAAGGCGCCTCCCGGCGATCTGCTTGTCGGCCTGGATCTGCAGCGCCGGCTCGCCGTCGATCAGCGTCAGCTCGTACGCAAACGCACCGCAGGTCTCGCTCGTCGAGATCGTGTGCGCCCCGAGCACGCCGAAGGGCGCCGCGACGGGCTCGACCACGAACGCCGCCGCTCCGTCGCCGAGGAACCACGAGAACGAATCGGCGAGGTCGACATCGCGGGTATAGGTGCAGCACACGATGACCAGGATCCGACGATAGCGACCGGCGAAGACCAGATCGCTGGCGAGGTGAAAGCCGACCAGCGCCGACGAGCACGCGCTCTCGAAGTCGATCGCGGGCGCCCGCAGGCCGAGATCGCGCGCCACGAAGGCCGCGTCCGCGACCACGTGACTGTCCGGCCGAAGCGCGTTGACCAGCACGAGATCGATGCTGCTCGGATCGATCTTCCCCGCGTCGAGGGCTGCCCGGGCCGCGGCGAGCTCGAGCTGCCGTGCGCCCATGCCCGGGCTCATCACCCGACGCTCGACGGTCCCCCGGAAGGGATCGCCGAGGTACTTGGCGATCGCCCGATCGAAGTGCCCGACCTGGCCGTCGGCGAAGCTCGCCCAGACCTTGGCCAGCGTGGCCTCGCGGGCGTTGGCGACCAGCTCCGGGTAATGATCGCTCCACCAATCGTTGGTTCGGACCTGGCGGGGGAACGCGACGGCGAGCGCGGTGATGTTGCCCGTGCGGGCTGCGGTCTCGGTGTTCATCGGGGAGCTCCTTGGGTCTGGTCGTCGATGCTGCGCAGCCGGTCACCGACCGGCGCGGGTTCGTCGAGATCGATCAACACGTCGAGCACGAAGGGACCTCGCGCGGTCATGGCCCACTCGAGCGCGTCGGCGAGCTGTTGCTCCCGCCACACGCGGATGCCATCGGCCCCGAGCGCACGCGCGAGCGCGAGGAAGTCGACCTCGGGAAAGCAGACGTCGGGGCTCGAATGGCCGACCGTGCGCAGGCCCTGATGGACCATCCCATAGCGGCCGTCGTTGAGCACGATCCAGGTCACGTCGG
>CBFGLP010001313.1:0-1931 GCA_965649595.1 uncultured Myxococcales bacterium
GTGAAGGTGCTGCCCCGGCCCGGCCCCGCGCTCTCTGCGCTCACCGTCCCGCCGTGCGCCTCGACCAGCCGGCGGGTGATCGCGAGCCCGAGCCCGAGCCCGCCCGACGAGCGGGCGATCCCATGGGGAGCTTGCTCGAAGGGCTCGAAGATCCGCTGGCGAAACTCGGGATCGATGCCGATCCCGTTGTCGCGCACACGCAGGATCACTCGCTCGTCCGCCACGCTCAACCGGACCCTAATCGACGCCGAGCCGACCGTGTATTTGATCGCGTTCGAGAGCAGGTTGTCGGTGACCTGCGCGAGCCGAACCGGGTCACCATCGACCCACACCGGCTCATCGGGCAACTCGACCTGCACCGCCCACGCGTCCGACCTGCCCGAGCTGGCCAGCCGCGCGCGGTGATCCTCGACCACGTCGCGAACGACATCGCCGAGATCGATCGTCCGGCGCTCGACCGTGGTCTTGCCGCGAGCGATCCGCGAGACCTCGAGCAGATCATCGAGCAGCCGCGCGATGTGGGTCGTCTGGCGATCGAGCACGGTCGCCACCCGCTGCAGCAGCGGATCCGTCCCCCCGAGCGTGCCGAGCAAGTCGGTGGCGGTACGGATCGCGGCGACGGGGTTGCGCAGCTCGTGCCCGAGCACCGCGATGAACTGGTCCTTCTGCCGCGCCGCCTCCTCGAGCGCCTGGACCGTGCGCACACGCTCGGTGACGTCACGGGAGATCGTCACCAACGACTCGACCTCCCCGTCGGGCCCGAACACCGGCGCCACATAGAGCTCGTGATGGGACACGCCCTCCGGCCCCGCGAACGGAAACTCGACGGTCTGGGTCTCCCGCTGCTCGAACGCCCGCCGCATGGCCGCATTCCACAGCTCGACTAGCTCGGGTGGATGCCCGAGATCGGCGTTACTGGCTCCGATGTAGCGCTGAACCGGGATACCGGTGATCCGCTCGATCGCCTTGCCGACATATAGATGACGCAGGTCGTGGTCGAAGCGAGAGATGATGTCCGGCGCGACGTCGGCGAGCGTCCGAAAGCGCTGCTCGCTACGCTCGACCTCGTCGACGAGCTCCCGGATCCGCAGCCGGGTGGCAATGTGGGCCCGAACCTGCGCGAGCAAGCTGGCGGGGTCATAGGGGCGCAAGATACACGTGCTCGCACCAGCTTGGCAGGCCGCGAGCACACCCGCCGGGTCGTCCGCGTCGAGGATCACGATGATCGGCAACGTGGCAAGGTCGAAGCGAGAGCGCAGCGAGTCGAGCAGCGCGGCGGCCTCGTTGGTCGCCGTCCAGCGCAGCACTAGCAGATCGGGCAGCCCGAACGCGTCGAGCGTATCCCACTCGGCCGAGTCGAAATCGTATGTGCAGGACGTGAACGAATGACTCAACGCCGAGACAATCACGTCGGCCTGGGCGGCATCGTCGGCGACGATCCACACGTTCCCCACGGCGGTCTGCATGGCCCCCCTCTAACCCACGACACCGGTCATATCCAGCAAACGGCCGCTCGCTCCGACGTGCGCTCTGGCGGTCAGTTTTGAATCGGCGCAGGTGGAGCTGACGAAATCACCAGCTTCGATGCGCTGAATAGAAGGGATGCAGGCCAATCCGCGCACCGCTGCCCGCAACGCTTGCATTCACCTCGAATGTCGACACCGCAAATATCGCCTTCACGCGAGGGATCGTTGCTCATGTGAATCAGCGAATGCCGCTCGGACAGGCAATGTCTCTCAATTAATATCGTCGGAAAAATTTTCCCCGCAGAGTTTGTCGAGCGTTTGCAAATCACCCATCGCCCTCGCCGCCATGGCGCACCCCCCGAAGAGCGCCCGCGGCTCGTACGCCCAGGCGCCAAGCACGTAGCAGGTCGCTAGGCCAGGTGCACGTCGTCGCGGAGACAAACCAAGCCCCCCTCTGGGGGGCCA
>CBFGLP010001314.1:0-9694 GCA_965649595.1 uncultured Myxococcales bacterium
CCGGCCAAGTAGAACGAGAACCACGGGAAGATCGGGAACTGGCCCTCGGCGATCGCGATCCGCAGCGCCGTCCATTGCTCGGGCGAGTTGCGGGCGCGGCCGGACATGTACTCGTTGCTGAGGTCGAGCGGCGTGCCCAGCCAGGCTTGGATCGGACCAGTCGCGGCCAGGACCACGAGCGCGAGGCCGAGCAGGGCGCCAGTCGGAAGCCGTCGCCACAGCGGGGTGGTCAGCATGCCGAAGCCCATCAGGTGCAGCACGAACCACGATACCCGCCAGTCGAACCAGCTCGGGGTCAGGAAGCTGAGCAAGTAACCAAAGCCCATCACGGCGAGGCCGCGCAGGATCAGCGACTTGTCCGGGCTCGCGCGCTTGCTGGCGAGCAGGCTGCTACCGATGCCCGCGAGCGTGATGAAGGCCGGTGCCGCGCCGCCGCCGAGCGCGTTGAAGACCACGAGGCCCGGGTAAGCCATCATGGTCTCGCCGGGCGCGGGACCCTTCCACAGCCACACGCCGAGGTGCTGCTCGATCATCAGGAGCACCGCGATGCCGCGCAGGGCGTCGAGGCCGAGCATGCGCTGGCGTGGGCGCTCGGACGAAGGTTGCGTCTCGGGCATGTCTCGTCCGATGCATACCCTATGGCGCCCGAGGTCCGCGACGCCACGCCTCGACCATCGCGCGCAGGTGATCGGTCCGCGGCTGCTCGACGACCTGCTGCGGAGTCCCTTGTTGGACCAGCTTGCCTTGCTCGAGCACCAGCACGCGATCGGCGAGGGTCAGCGCGTCGCCGAGCTCGTGCGTGACGATGATGCTGACCCCACGAAAGCTGCGCAGGGTCGTGTGCAGGACCTCGCGCGCGTCGAGCCGGTTCTCGGCGTCGAGCGAGGCGAGCGGCTCGTCGAGCAAGAGCACGCGCGGCGTGACGATCAAGGCTCGCGCGAGCGCGACCCGCTGAGCCTGGCCGCCGGACAGCTCGCTGGGGTGGCGGGCGGCCAGCTCCGGCACGCCGAAGCGCTCGAGCCAGGCGAGCGAGCGCTCGCGGGCCTCGGCCTTCGCGACGCCCTGCGCTCGCAAGCCGTAGGCGACGTTGTCGAGCGCGCTGAGGTGCTCGAACAGGGCGAGGCCCTGAAAGAGCACCCCGAGGTCGCGCGCCTGCGGTGGCAAGCGCACGCCGGTGGCGGCCCGCTCGAGGATCCGCTCGTCGACGACCAGCTCGCCGCGCTCGAGCGGGAGCAGGCCGGCCATCGCGGCGAGCAAGGTCGACTTGCCCGCGCCGTTGCTACCGAGCACCGCGAGCACCTCGCCAGTCGGGGCAGAGAACGCGAGCTCGAGCACGAACGCGCCGCGGCGCACGGTCAGGTCGGCGCGCAGGCTCACCGCGGCGCCTCGTTGGCGATCGGCCCGGACGGGCGGACCAAGCCCGCGACCGGGCGTCGGCCGAGGTGCCCTCGCAGCCCGACCAGCACCGCGAGCGAGAGCGCGAGCAAGACCAGCGAGAGCGCTAGCGCGGCGTCGGGCTCGGACTGCATCGCCTCGTAGACGGCGAGCGGCATGGTCTGGGTGCGGCCGCGAAAGTTGCCCGCGAAGGTGATCGTCGCCCCGAACTCGCCGAGCGCCCGCGCCCAGCACAGCGCGAGCCCGGCCAGCAGCGAGGGGCGGATCGTCGGGAGCGTGACCGTCCACAGGATCCGCAGCCGCGTGGCCCCGAGCGTGGCGGCGGCGTCCTCGAGGCGACGGTCGACGTTCTGCAGCGCAGCCTCGAGCGTGATGACCAAGAAGGGCGCGGCGACGAACGTGGCGGCGAGCACCGCCGCGCCAGTGCTGAACGCGAGCTCGATGCCGAGCGCGTCGAGCAGCGGACCAAACACGCCGCGTCGGCCAAACGCGCTGAGCAAGGCCACGCCCGCGACGACCGGCGGCAGCACCATCGGCAAGGTGACGAGCGCCCGCACGAGCCGGCGGCCAGGAAAGTCGAGGCGGGCGAGCAACCACGCGAGCGGGAAGCCGAGCAGCAGGGCCAACCCGGTCGCGAGCAGCGAGGTCAGCAGCGACAGGCGCAGGGCCGGACCGACGACCGGGCTGGTCAGGAGCTCGCCGAGCTTGGCGAGCGGGACCCGAGCGAGCAGGCCGAGCAGCGGGGCGACGAACACCGCGAGGCCGATCAGCGCGAGCGGGATCAGCAGGTAGTGACCGGCGCCTTCGGAGCGAGTGGTCGCGATGATCGTCGGTCGAGCCGACTCGGGCCCATTCGGTCCTCGGGGGGTCGACTTGGACTGGTGAGGCGAGGCGCTCATGGCCGGTGCCCGACGGCGGACGGGAGCATAACGGCTAGGGGCGAACGCCCCAACCGCGACGGTCGGCGGCGATGCTCGAGCATCCGGCTCGACTCAGGGTCGTTTCGGCGCGGGCAAAAAGCCGTGCTTGGCGAGCAGCTTCCGGCCCGCCGAGCTCGTCACGAAGTCGGCGAAGGCCTCGCCGCCCTCGCGCGCGGCTGCGTCCCCGAGCACGGCCAGCTCGTACCTCACGGTCATGCCGACCTTCGCGGGCAGCTCGATCGCGTCGAGCTTCCCTTCGGCTCCGCGCAGATCCGTCGCGTACGCAATCCCTGCATCCGCCTCTCCGAGCGAGACCTTGGCGATCACGCCACGGACGTCGTCCTCGTTCGAGACCACGTTGGCCTCGACTCGCTCGCGCAAGCCCAGCTCGTCCAAGGCCACGCGCGCGTACTTGCCTGCGGGCACGGCCTCGCCCGCGAGCACGACCTTGGTGCCCCGCGCCGCCAGATCCTCGATCGATCGCAGCTCGCTGCCATGCGGGACGACGACGACCAGTCGATTGCTGGCGAACGCCCGGCGATCGATCAACGTGCGGCCGGTCGCCACGCGGTCGAGCTGCTCGGGGTTGGCCGACGCGAACACCTCGGCCTTCGCGCCCTCGAGCAGCTGACTGGCGAGCAGCTGCGACCCGGCGAAGCTCAGCTCGATGTCGTACTCCGGTCGCTTGGCCTCGAACGCCTGCTCGAGCGCGCGAAAGCTCTCGCTCAGCGAAGCGGCCGCGAGCACGGTCACCCGGGTGCGCTCGGGCTCGTCCTTCGACTTGCACCCGAGCAGGACGATGGCGGCGAGGACGAGCGCTCGCGGGAGGTGGGGCTTCACGGCGCGCAGCATAGCCAGCCCCGCGTCGGGTTCACGTGGCCTGCCTCTCCGCCCGCGCCCTCACTCGTCTGTCGAGCCGCCCTTGCCCGATCCGAGCCCGCCGGGAAACAGCGCCTTGCCACCGAAGCGTCGCCGGACCTCGCTCAGCACCCCTTGGACCGCTTCGCGGCGATCCTCCCGCTCGCGCTCGACCTCCTGCTCGGGCTCGGGAAGCAGCGAGAGCTGCTCGCCGACCGAGCCCTTCACTTCGACGAGCTCGCTCACGCTCACGCCGGTCAAGCGGAAGCGCTTGCCCCCGAGCTCGAACTTGTCGAGCAGCGCTCGCGCGGACGCGAAGATCTGCGCGGCCTGATCGGTCGGCTGCGCCAGCGTGCACTGGCGTGTCCAGGTCTCGAACGAGGCCTCGCGCAGCTTCACGTGGACCTTGCGAGCGCGCAGCTGCTTGGCGATCAGACGATCGGCGACCCGGGTGGCCTGCTGTAGCAGCCAGTCTTCGATCTGCGCTCGCCCGATCAGGTCGTCCTCGAAGGTGTTCTCGTGGCTGATCTGCTTGCGCTCGCGATCGGGGTCGACCTCGCGATCATCGAGCCCGAGGCTGAGTCGATGCAGGTGCTCACCGTGCTCGCCGAGCGCGTGCGCGAGCGTGGTCGCGCCGAGCCGGGCGATGTCACCGATCGTCACGACGCCATAGCGACCGAGCACCTCCTCGGTCCGCGGCCCCACGCCCCACAGCGCGCGTACGGGCAGCGGGGCCAAGAACGCCGCCTCGCTGCCGGGCGCGACCTCGGTCAGCCCGTCGGGCTTGTTTCGCTCGCTCGCGATCTTGGCAACGAACTTGTTGCTCGCGACTCCGACAGAGCAGGTCAGCGCTAGCTCGCCGCGAACCGTCGCGCGGATCTTCTCGGCCACCGCGCGGCCTGGCCCGAACAACCGCTCGGTCCCGGTCATGTCGAGGAACGCCTCGTCGATCGAGAGCCCCTCTACCTTCGGGGTGAAGCGCTCGAAGATCGCGAACACCTGGCGCGAGATCTCGACGTAGCGATCGTGGCGCGGAAACACCACCACCGCCTGTGGACAGCGGCGCAGGGCGATCGCCGTCGGCTGGGCCGAGCGGCAGCCGAACACCCGCGCCTCGTAGGACGCCGCGGCCACGACCCCGCGCTTGCCCGCGGAGCCGACCAGCAGCGGTCGGCCGCGCAGCGAGGGATCGTCGAGCACCTCGACCGCGGCGAAGAACGCGTCCATGTCGACGTGGAGGATCGTTCGCGTCGGCGGCACGCAGGCGCAAGGTAGCAGTCGCCGCGGCGGTTTGGCCGAAGCCCGCTCGTGCCGTAGGCTCGCGCCCCGATGTCTACCGGGCTGACTACCGGGCTCTTCGCGCCAGGTCGCGCGCTCGCGCGTCTGCTCGTCCTGCTCTTGATCGTCGCGCTGCCGATCTCCAGCGCATGCGTGAAATTCCGATCCGGGCGCGAGGTCGAGGTCCCGATGGGCAGCTGGCCAGCCTGGCAGGATCTCACCCCGCTGCTCGAGGTCGCCGAGGCCCAGGTCGACCCTGCCACCTGGGCTGCGTTCGAGCAGGCGGGCGAGCTCTTGCGCCAAGGTAAGGCCCGCAGCGCCGATCAGGCGCTCGCCAAGGTCTCGAGCGGGCCGAGCCGCCACTGGGTAGCCGTCGCCCGAGCCGACCTCGCCGCGCTCCACTTCGTCACCTGCATCCGCGGCGTCGCCTGGCGCCTGACTGACGAGCCCGGCCCGCACACACGCAACGTCGATTATGACCCCAAGACCAAGGTCGGCCCTGGCGATCTCTCGGTCGAGGCGCTGCTGACCAACCTCGACGCCGCGATCGAGAGCGCGGCCAAGGACAGCGCGCTGCAGACCCAGGCCCGGATCGCGCGCGTGCGCGTGACCGGCTTCACCGCCTCGTGCCCGGCCAACGACGAGGTCGAGCAGCGAGCGCTGGCGATCATGAACCGCGACCTCGCCACGCTCGCGGCCGAGCACCACCTCACGCCGGACCTCGCGTACATGTGGGCCGGCGTGCAGTTTCAGGCCTACTCGGGCGCGGCGGCGCGGCCCTTCTTGTTGCAGGCGCGCGAGGGCGGCTTCGACGATCCTTCGGTCACCTACATGCTCGCGCTCGTCGCCCTCGAGCTGCGCGAGTACGACGAGGCCGACAAGCTGGCCAAGGAGGCCGCCGATCGTTACACGGAGTTTGGCGACGATGGCCAGCGGGGTCAGGCCGCGATGCTCCGCGGAGAGATCGCGCTGGAGAGCGGCCGCCTCGATGACGCGCGCGAGCATTTCTCTTCGGCGCTCTCGCTCTCGCCCGGGCAGGTCGCCGCGATCATCGGGCTCGCCGAGGTCGAGCGGCGCGGCAAAGGTGACATTGCGGCGTCCGAGTTCCTGCACGGTCACGTGCTCGCGTTGACCGGCCGCGGGGGCGCGAACGAGGAGCTCGACGATCTCGACGAGCTCGAGGCCGCGCTCTTGGTCGACTCGCTCGAGGCGCTGGTGATCGTCGCCAACGCGGGCGAGCTCGAGCTGGCCCAGATCACCCGCGAGGCGCTGCTGCTCGACATCGAGTCCGAGCCGGATCCCTTTCGGCGGGCGATTCGGTACTTCTATGCGGCGACGCTGGAGGTGCGGCTCGGGGATTATGAAGGGGCGCGCGGGCACGCGACGGCGGCTCAGCTCGAGCTCGAGGACACGGTGCTGCCGGTGCCCGACAAGGCGAACCCGCGGGACTTTCTGGATCGGCTGGCGGAGGCGGGAGGGTGATGATGGCTCGCTGGTTCGCGAGGGTGATATCGCCAGTCGATTGTCGGTGATGAGGCGGCCGGCCGGCATTTGCTGGCACAGGGGTTGCTGAATGCGGTCGTGTGCTCGCTGGAAGAAGGGCGAGCAAATGGAGAACGACCGTGCAGAAGGTTCAATTGTGTACAATCGCGTCGGTGCTGGTGGTTGCGCAAGGGTGCGGAGAGACGAAGGATGCATCCTCGCCGGCTTGCCAATTCCCTGATGTTTGTGTCGACGAGGAGGGCAACGATGAAATCGGAGAAGACGGACCGCCGCCGCCCCCTATCGAGTGCACCTCGACCTTGAATGGCGGAAAATCTGGATGGAAGTACCAGTGCGAGGGGAGCCTCGCGATGGCCTTCGAGTTCAAGCTGCTCGGGAAAGGCTGCGAGGGTTGGTTGGATTGGCCGCCCTGTGAGCAACTCTATGGGTTCGGTCATGAGGGCTATCTACATACCCAGGTCATGGCTTGCTGTGAAGAGTGGGATGAATCCGAAGATCAGGCCGCCGTGGTCCGCGAATATTGTATGGGAGACTTGATCGAGCAGATCTGCCTCAGTGCCTCGGAGCAATTAACCGTTGGCGCCAACATGCTCGAGGACGGGGCCGTCAAGGAGGGCGTGATCGACCTCCAGAACTACGTCGCGGACCATATCGGCGCGTGCATCGAGGCCCTGTGGGCCAACGATACCGATCCAGCGCCAGACGCGATCGTGTCGAAATGGGAGCTGGGGGACATGAAGAGCCTTTCCGGGATCAAACTAGTGGTCGATTCCGGCTCAATATCCGGGTTCTCACTGCCGGACTCGCCAACGGAGTGTGGCTCCAACCAAGAAAACAACATGGAGACCTTCATGCCTCCCTTGTCGGCTCCGGTTGCTCCTACGACGGTGCTAACGCTGCACCAGAGTGGTCGGCTCGTAGTAGTGGGTCCCGAGCTGTTCGGCAGCAGGGCGCACGCGGCGGGCTCGCTGGCTGCGGCAGACTCATTCGACTGTGCACGGGTTTCTTGTTCTACACTGGAATTGGTCGCTGCCGATCCTGAGCCGATGGTCACGCGATTGGATCTCGTCACTGCTGGGCCCGTCGTGCTCGGTAATGATCTCGGCAGTGAAGTCATCGAGAGCAGCCGTGTCGAGTTGCGCGCGGGGGCCAAGATGTCACGTTCAGACGACGGCGCATTCCAGATCGCCGTTGGCGGGGCACACTTCGTGGTGCTCGGTGAGGTCGACGGTAGCGTGAGGCGTGTAGCTGGCGCCAACTCGGAGAGGCTCGTCCTGACACATGTGGGCGCTGCATGGCACACGTCGGAGTTCGACATCACCGTCATCGACGATCAAGGTCAACAATGGGTCATCGAAATTCCCGCGAGCGAATGGCACTGAGGCGCTCGGGTCCCGCCACGATCGTCAGTTTCCTGGTGATCGGTTGTGGTCCCCAGTCTGAACCTGAGCCAGACTTTATCTGGCAAGGGACCAATCTGGAGATCCATGGCCACGGCGTCGAGCAGGACTACTTCTGTGCCGGTACCTTCGAGCATATCGACGCGTACATGGGCAAAGCCAAGGACCTGTTTGGTGCGAGTGGCCTTCATCCGACCCTTTCCGTGGGGTCCAGCGAGTACATCGAGCAATACTGCCCCGAGGGCAGGTTCGGCTGCATGTCGGATTATGCGCCATTCGCCCTCTTTACGTCCCTGCCGCTCGACCACGAGCTCGCCCACGTGGCTCAGCTGCACGTAACAAAGTGTTCGCCCCTGATTACGGAGGGGTTGGCCGAGTACTATTCGTGGCGTTACCGCGATCGTGGGGTGAGTCGCGCTCATATCTCGGAGGCGATCGACGCCACCCTGGCCGCAGGCGTCGTCCCGAGCAAGTACTATGCCCTCGCCGGCCACTTCGTCGGCTTCCTTGTCGAGACTCGCGGGCTCGCGCCGCTCCTCGAGCTCTGCGACCGCACCGGCTGGCTACCCACGCACGAGCAATTCGAGGCCGCGATCGAGCAGGTTTACGACATACCGCTAGCATCGCTGATCAGCGAGTACCAAACCGACTATCCCGCGTGCTGGCAACGGGACTTCTCGCGCAAGCTCGTCGAGTGCGATCAGGACCTCGCCGCCACGATCGACTATGAGCAAAAGGTCGATCTCCTGTTCGACGTCGACTGCGCCAACGAGCAAACCCTCGGCCCGCGCACCTCGGAAGGCGAGCCCGAGCAGGTGTGGGTAAATCATCGGATCCGCCTCGCCCCCGGTGAATACGAGCATCGAATCGCCCTGACCGCGGTCGACGAGGCCGGAGTCCCGGCCCCCGTGAACGTCTCGTTCCTCCCCTGTGCTCGCTGCATCGATGGCGGTCGGGGTGACTCCACCTTTCTTTACGAGGGCAAGACCACAATCCCCCATTTGCGCCTCGCACCGGGCGACTACGTCGTCGAGGTCCGTGTCCCGCTCGACGAGGCCCGCCCCATCCGGCTCACGATTGATTCGCACTGAGGCGAGCGCTCAGGGCGGCCGCAACCCCAGGTAGCGCGCCCCCATCCGTTCGAGCTCCGCAAACAGCTTACCTTCTATCACCCACTCCGGTCGCTCGCGCGAGGCCGCGCGCAGCAGCAACACTCCATTGTTCACGAGCACCCAAGCCGCGATCTCCGGATCCGGATGATCATGCTCGTCACGCCGCGCCGCGAGCAACTCGGCCATCCCGGCGATGGTGTCGGCGATGATCGCCTCGACCCGGCGCTCCCGCTCGACCTCCGTCAGCGCCTCGACCATCTCGCGATAGAGGTGCGGCTCGTCGCGGTAGAGCATCGCCATCACACGGCTGAGCTCGGCCAGCCCGGCGACCAGCGGCATCGGCCGCGCTCGCTCGAGCGCCTCGGCGATCTCCTGGCGATCCCGCTCGAGTCGCGCCTCGATCACCGCCGCGACCAGGGCCTGCTTGTTGGGGAAGTATTGATAGAGCGTGCCGACGCTGACACCCGCGATGTCGGCGATCTCGGTGGTCGACGCCTCGGTCAGCCCTCGCTGCGCGAGCACTCGCTCGGTCGCCTCGATGATCGCGTCTACGGTGGCCTTCGCCCGCGCCTGACTCGGCTGCTTGCGAGCCTTCATTGGCGGCTTGTCTGGCTTGGCGGTCGTCTTGGCCACGGTCAGGTCCCGACCAGATCAATACCCGCGTAGCTTCCGGAGCTCGCGACGATCTTTCTTTTCGGGTCGTCCGAGCCCGCGCTCGCGCATGCCTACGCCGGCGAGCTCGTCCTTAGGCGGAGGCGGCGGGGTGTGGTCGACGTAGAGCTTGCGCGCGGCCTCGGCCGGACCGCGGCGATCACCCAGCGCGACCACCTCGAGGATGCGCGGACCTCCGGGCGTGAGCACGTCGAGCCGATCGCCCGGACGCACGACCTTCGACGCCTTGATCGACTCGCCAGCGATCTTCACGTGCCCGGCCGAGCACGCCGTCGAGGCGGCCGAGCGGGTCTTGAACATCCGCGCCGCCCACAGCCACTTGTCGACGCGAACGCCGGCGCTCGTCTGCTGGGGCGCCGTTGCAGCAGCCTCGGGAGCTTCGGTGCTCGCGGCGGCTTCGGAGCTAGTGTCGGACGCGGCGGGCGTGGCAGCGGAGTCGGCTTCGCGCACCGGTCGATTATGAACCCGTACTTCGCCGGGGGCGAGGCCCTCGAGCAAGCGCTCAGGGCACGTGCACTTCGGTCACGTACTCGCGCGTGACCTCCAGGCTCTCGCT
>CBFGLP010001315.1:0-2018 GCA_965649595.1 uncultured Myxococcales bacterium
CAGTACGAGCAGGAGCTGGCCAAGGCGCAAGACTGGGAGCGCAAGGCCATGCTCGCGATCCGAGCTGGTGACGACAACCTCGCTCGCGCTGCGCTGGCTCGCAAGAACGAGCACGACGAGCTCGCGACCACGCTCAAGGCCCAGTGGGAGGCGCAGAAGCAGTCGGTCGAGCAGCTCAAGGAGGCGCTGCGCAGCCTCGATCAGAAGATCGAAGAGGCCAAGCGCAAGCGCAACATCCTGGTCTCCCGGCAAAAGCGGGCTCAGGCGCAGGCGACCATCAACAAGACGCTCGCCCAGCTCAACAGCTCCGACTCCTACGACAGCACCTTCGCGCGCATGGACGAGCGAGTCACCCAGCTCGAGGCCGAGGCCGAGGCCTCGATGGAGCTCGGCGCGGCGCCGGAGACCTCGCTCGAGTCGCAGTTCAAGGCGCTCGAGGCCGGCTCCAACATCGACGTCGAGCTCGAGGCCCTCAAGCAGAAGATGGCCCTCGGCGCGGGCTCGGGCGCGGGTCCACAGCGGGCGATCGGTGCGGGCAAGAACGGTGGGCTGAGCAGCGAGCCAGAGCCGGACGAGCCGGAGCCCGAGCTGGCCGAGGATGATCTCCGCGCGGCCGAGGTCGACGCTCAGCTCGAAGAGCTCAAGCGCAAGCTCTCGGGCGGGTGAGCGTCGCCACCAGCCCTTCCCTTCTACGAACGGAGCCTCCTCAGCTAGCGCTGAGGGGGCTCTCGCGTCTCAGGCCAAGCTCACCGGGCGGCCCAGCTTCGCGCTGACGGTCCGCTCGACCGTACGCATCAGCTCGTCACCGGTCTTGCTGGCGATCCAAGTCTGCGTGGCTGGATCGAGATCGAAGTGCCACGCCTCGGTGCCCGCGGCCATCCAGATCTGCCCCGCCGCCGAGTGAGCGTTGATGATGAACTTGTCGGCGTTGCCGAAGGTCAGCGTGAGCACGTCGCCGGCCAACTCGACGTCGAGTTGCTCGAGCTCGAGGTCACCGAGCACCTCGTCGATGTGGCGCAGCGCCTTGTCGGCCTCGCGGATGAAGGTCTTGCGGTCCATCGCTACTGAGTCGCCGTTGGTTGGGTTGGAGCGGGGCTCGCTGGAGCGGGGGCGGGCTCGGCCGTGTCCGCCGAGGCGGGTGCAACCGGCTGCGTAGGTGCAGTGGGCTCGCTCGTTGAAGGCGAGGTCGAGCTCGATTTGGCAGCATCGCTCTTCGCCGCCTCGTCATCGGCACGCTCTGGCACGAGCCCGAGCGCGGCCGCCTCTTCCTCGGTGATCTCGTACACCGGCATCGTCTCGCCATTGGGCAGCACGATTGTGCGAGGTGGATGCTCGAGCCACTCGCCCACCGCCGCGCGAAACGCCTCGTCGGCGGCTTCGCGATCCTCGTTGGCCTTGATGCCAGCGCGAGCACCGAAGTAGCCGAGCAAGGGGATGTAGATCGCCAGGCGGATCCACACGCCCCGTCCGAAGCGGCGCTTGGGCGCCTCGTCTTGCTTCGGTGGTGCTCCCGCGTCGCGCAGCGCCATGGCTCGACTGTGCAAAATTGACGAGCCCCCGTCCAGCCTGCGCCTCCTCGGCATCGAAGCCGAGAGAGCGGTGCGGCCGAACGGGGGCAATGAGAAACGACGTGCGGGTCAGACGTCAGCGCGCCGCGGCGGCGAGCGCCTCGGCCTTGGGCGTCTGCTCCCACGCGAAGCCCTCGCGTCCGAAGTGCCCGTAAGCGGCCGTGTTCTTGTAGATCGGCCGGAGCAGACCGAGCTCCTCGATCAGGCGGGCCGGACGAGCGTCGAAGTGCTCGCGGACCAGCCGGGCGAGCTTCTCGTCATCGAGCTTGCCGGTGCCGAAGCTCTCGACCCGGATGCTGACCGGCTCGGCCACGCCGATCGCATAGGCCAGCTGAACCTCGCAGCGCTCGCACAGGCCGGCGGCGACCAGGTTCTTGGCGATGAAGCGAGCGTAGTAGGCGGCGCTGCGGTCGACCTTCGAGGGATCCTTGCCCGAGAACGCGCCGCCGC
>CBFGLP010001316.1:0-1546 GCA_965649595.1 uncultured Myxococcales bacterium
ACCTACGCTCGGCTCGAGCAGCTCGACGCCCTGCCCGACGAGGGCCTCGCCACCTTGGCCCGCTGGTACCGCAACCACCAGCGCTACGACGACCTCGTCCGCATCCTCACCGTCCGCTCGCGCAAGCTCGGCGAGCTCGGCGACTGGGATCGCAAGGCCGAAGCCGACTTCCGGATCGGCGAGCTGCTCGAGGGCCCGCTCCGCCGCCCGCACGAGGCCGCCCGCTTCTTCCTCGACGCCTACCTCGCCAACCCGTTCGAGAACCCGCAGGCCGGCGCACGGGCACGGGTGCTGCTCGCCGGCACCGACTCGATCACCAACGTCCGCAACCGCCTGCTCCTGCGCCTCCCGGACCTGCGCGAGACCTACAAGCCCGCGCTGCTGACCTTGCTCGCCGACCTGCTCGCCCCGCACGACGACTACGAGCACGAGGCCGAGCGTCGCTACCGGGCCGCGCTCGAGATCGACCCCGATCTCGCCCCCGCGCTCGAGGGTCTCGGTCGCTTGCTCTCGCGTCAGGGTCGCCTCGACGAGGCCGTCGAGCCGCTCACTCGCGCCGCTCGCAGCCCCGACATCCCCGACGACCGGGCGGCCGACGACGCGGCCTCGGCCGCTCGCGCCTTGATCGAGCTCGATCGCGGCGACGAGGCCGAGCAGGTGCTCCAGCGAGCCTTGCAGCGCGCCCCCGACTCGCAGCGAGCCTTGCTCGAGCTCGCTCGCCTCTACGATCGCCTGCGTCGCAAGCCCGACGAAGCCAAGGTGCTCGAGCGCCTCGCTGGCCTCTCGCTCTCGAGCATGCTGCGGGCCGAGGTCGGCTACCGCCAGGCGATGCTGCTCGCCGACGAGTTCCGAGCCGACCCGCTGTCCGAGGCCGGTGAGAAGGCCCGCGCGCTGCTGCTCGAGGCCGTCGGCGCCGACGCCATGCACGCCCAGGCCCGCCAGACCCTGCTCGAGCTGGCCGGGGCGCGCAGCGAGTGGTCGATCGTCGCCCACATGCACTTCTTGGCGATCCGCGAGCTGCCGCCCGGGCCTCGCCGCGCGCTCACCCACCTCGATCTCGCCGAGACCTACCTCGACCGGCTCAGCGACGCGCAGAGCTCCGTCCGCAACCTAGCCGCCGCGCTCCAGCAGGCGCCGATGGACGTCGTCGTGCTCAACCGCGCCAACGCGCTCGCCGCTCGGCTGCCCGACCTCGGCGACGCGGCCGAGCGGATCGAGCAGTTCGCCCGCAGCCCCGGTCGGCCCGAGCTCGGCGAGATCTTCGACGACTCCGCCCGCGCCCGCCTGCTCTTGCTCGCCAGCGAGCTGCACCTGCGCAACGACACGCTCGAGCCGGCCGAGCGAGCCGCCCGAGCCGCGACCGAGCTACCCGAGCTGCCCGAGCCGCTGCGCCAGCTCGTCGATCAACAGCTCGAGCAGATCGTCCAGATCGATCAAGGCGAGTTCGATCTCCGCAAGCGTCGCAAGGCCCTCGTCGCTCAGCTCGACGAGACCAGCGATCCGCTCGAGCGCCTCGCGCTGCTCGGGCGCATCCGCGACACCACCC
>CBFGLP010001317.1:0-3676 GCA_965649595.1 uncultured Myxococcales bacterium
GCGAGTCGGAGTCGAGCGAGTCGTCGAGCGAGTCGGAGTCGAGCGAGTCGTCGAGCGAGTCGTCGAGCGAGTCGGAGTCGAGCGAGTCGGAGTCGAGCGAGTCGGAGTCGAGCGAGTCGAGCGACACGGAGTCGAGCGACACGGAGTCGAGCGACACGACCGAGACGGGCATCGCGTTCGAATGTGAGCGCAAGGACCCATTGATCGTGCCGGATGGATGTGGGCCTGGTGTCGAGTTCGGGCCCGAGTTTGCACCTCACTACGAGTGCTTGAACCTCGGTGACTCGTCCGTGCCGCCCTTGTGGGGCGCGTTTACCATCGCGCTCGATGACCCCTACACGCTCTTGATGGGGGGCAACGGGGCGAGCTCCGGCGGGGCAATCTTCGGCGTCGAGCTCCTGCGCGATGAGGATTGCCATGTGATGGGATGGGCTACCGGAGCGCAGGAAGTCGAGCTCTTCGCCGAGGCCGACTACATCGACATGGGCCTCGCCTACGGGCCGGACGACGTGCTCTTCTATTCCCGCCGACCGGACAACTATCTCGCCCAGCAGAAGCTCGGCAGTCCCTCGTACGACAAGCTCATCGATCTCGGGCCCCTCGGGGTGGCCAACTCGGTGGGCCCGCTGGCGTTCGGACCGCCCGGGTTCGTGAGCGAAGGGGAGCTCAAGATGGCCTCGTGGCCGGGCGGTCAGTGGTACACGATCGCGCTTGCGCCCGATGGCATGGGCACCTTCGACGTCGTTTCGGCCACGCACGAGCTCACGATCCCCGGCAGCCCCGATGGTTTCGCGTACGTGCGCGCTGGCAACCCCGGCTTTCCGGTCGACGGGCTGCTCATCGCGGAGAACTCGAACCACCAGATCGTTGCCTACGACGTGGACGCCAACGGTGACCCCTTCATCGGCACCCGCCGCGTGTTCGTGAGCGGATTGAACTACCCCACCGGAGGGCTCTTGGATCCCTACAGCGGCGACTTCCTGTTCTCGATCTTCGACTCGGGCACGAAGTTGATAGTGATCCACGGGTTCACGCCGAACTGAGGCCGCGAGAGGTTCATGAGCGTAGCCAGCACCGCCCAGCGTCGATCGATCCCGCTGTTCCTCGACTTCTTCTATCGCCTGCGCGCGCAGGGGGTGATGGTCAGCACGCACAACTGGCTGGCCTTGCTCGACGCGCTCGAGCAGGGCCTGCACGAGAACAGCCTCGACGGCTTCTATGCGGTCGCGCGCTGCATCTTGGTCGATGACGAGAGCGACTACGACGGCTTCGACCTCGCGTTCGCCGAGACCTTCCGCGGCCTGGTCACCGACCTCGAGCACCTCGCCGATCAGCTCGACGAGTGGCTGCGCGACCCGGCCAAGCTCGCGCAGCTCGACCCGGCCATGCGCGACATGATCCAGGCGCTCGGTATCGACGAGCTGCGCAAGCAATTGCTCGAGCGCCTCGCCGAGCAGAAGAAGCGCCACGAAGGCGGCAATCGCTGGGTCGGCACCGGCGGGACCTCACCCTTCGGTCAGGGCGGCTTCAACCCGGCAGGCGTGCGCATGGGCGGGGGCGGTGGCGCTCGCTCGGCCCTCGCGGTCGCCGACGCTCGCCGCTTCCGCGAGCTTCGCAAGGACCTCGTGCTCGACACCCGTCAGATGGGCACCGCGCTGCGACGGCTGCGAAAGCTAACCCGCAAGGGCGACATCGAGGAGCTCGACATCGACGAGACCGTCGACGCGACCGCGCGCAACTGCGGCGATCTCGAGATCGTCATGCGGCCGCCCCGGAAGAACGACGTGCGCGTGCTCCTGTTGCTCGACGTCGGCGGCAGCATGGACCCGCACGCCGAGCTGTCGAGCCGGCTGTTCTCGGCCGCCCATCAGCACGGCGGGTTCAAGGAGCTGCGCTCCTACTACTTCCACAACTGCGTCTATTCGCGCGTCTACGAGGACGCGGCCTTCAGCAAGCCCGTAGCGATCGACGAGCTGATGCGCACGCTCGGGCCCAACTGGACCCTGATCCTGGTTGGCGACGCGTGGATGCACCCCGGCGAGCTGATGATGACCAGCTCGAGCTTCTGGAGCCTCGACCAGGCGCCCAGCGGGCTGCGCTGTCTGGCCAAGCTGGCCGATCACTTCGCTCGGGCAGCCTGGCTCAACCCCGAGCCTGCGCGCCTGTGGGAGGCGCCGACGATCAGCGAGATCCGGCGGATCTTCGCGATGTTCCCGCTGACCCTCGCCGGGCTCGACGAGATGGTCCAGCACATGCGGATGCCACCGTCTCCTGCTCGGCGGTCGCAGATCAGCCGAGTCCTGCGCCAGGGCGAGTGACGTCTCTCAGGGCCGAGATGGCGGCCCGGGTCGATGCACCGGCCGGACCTAGCAGCGGCCGCTAGCGGCTCGTACCGCTAGCTCGCGCATCTCGCGTGGCCGTTGCGCCCGCACAAAGTGCGGAGGCAGTCCGGCACGGGTTGCGGGCTCTCGTGGCACAATCCTCGCGATGTCTCCCGATCGCAGCCAGGCCGCCGAGCGAGCACGACCCGCCTCCGACGAGGTCGAGCGCGACCAGGCCGAGTCTGAAGAGACCAGCAGGCGCGAGAGCGAAGTCGAGCCCGCTGGAGCGACGGCCGAAGCCGAGAGCGCGGCCAAGCGCCCCGTGTCCGATCTCCCCGTCGACGAGCGCATCGTCGCGCTGCATGCCTCGTTGCTCGAGAGCCCCCAAGCTCCCAGCGAGCGCCGACCGGAGCGTCGCTGGGCGTATCCGCTGTGGGGAGTCCTCGTGGTCAGCCTGTTCGTCGCCTACCACGTAGCCGTGTTGCTGGTCTGGAACACCCCGTCGAAGGGCCTCAACAAGGAATTCCACAAGCAGACGCTCGAGACCATCAAGGGCAACGTCTACTTCAACGGCACCCGCAACAACCAGAGCTGGGCGATGTTCGCCCCCAACCCCAACCGGTCCAACACCTTCATTCGGGTGATCGTCGAGGATCAGAACGGCGAGTTCTGGGACTTCGGACAGGACATCTGGGGCAACGATCGCTACCCCTACGTCTTCTACGACCGACGCGGCAAGATCAACCGCCGGATCGACGGCAAGAAGCACTATCAGCGGCTCTACGGTGCGTGGGTGTGCCGCGAGTGGGAGCGGCAGCACGGCGGTGAGCCGGCCAAGTCGGTGTCGTTCATCAAGCGCTACACTCGAATCCCGCCGGCACACGAGGTGATCGAGCGTGGCGGTTGGGAACCCTGGGGCGACCACTACAAGCAAAAAGAACAGGAGACGATCACCTGCAAGACCACGCCCGACGCCCAGCTGACCAATGAGCTGCGCGAGCGCTACGGCCTGCCGCCGGTCGACGAGAAGACCATCCGCAGGACCGTCATGCGGACCTGGTACGACCAGAAGGAAGCCGAGCGCAAGAAGGTCGAGCGCGAGCAGAAGGCCGCCGAGGCCCGCGAGCGCTGGAAGACCAAGAACGAAGAGGGTGGCTCCGAGGAGCCCGAGTGGCAGGGCGGCGCGATCGATGCCCGCGAGGCGGCCCGCGAGGACGACGGGCTGCTCCGCGACGAGGGCGACGAGATCACCCGCGAAGAGGACTGAGGGACATGGAAGGCTGTGGGGGCTGGGAAAGGCCCCCATTGGGGGCCAAACGAGCGGCTGCCGACCACAAACCAGCCCACCGAGGTCG
>CBFGLP010001318.1:0-9482 GCA_965649595.1 uncultured Myxococcales bacterium
GGCGATGCTCGAGGATGAACTCCTTGGTGTCGCGCAACGAGAGCAGCCGATAGCCCTCGTCGAACACGTCGTCGGCCCAATCCGATATGTGTACGACGATGGCGTGCGCGGTTAGCTTGCCACCGATCATAGCCACGGCGCCGGTGTGCAGCTTGTCGAACGCGGCGCCTGCGGTCCCGTCGCTGCGGATCCCGACGCGGAGCCGCTCGTCGATGCGGGCCTCATCGCCGTAGTAGTTGTGGGCATAGACGTGCCCATCGACGGCGAGCGCGGTCTTGGGCTTCGTCCAGTGCGATTCTTGAAAACCCTCGGCGACCGCGAACTCGTGTGGATCCGAGGCCCCGAGGGCCAGGCCACCCTCGGCGGGAAAGACTGCGTGGGCGGATGAGTCCTGGGAGGAGTGGATCGATATGGGCCCGCCGAATCGCTGCAGGTAGAGAGCGGCGACGGTATCTGCGGTTGGGCCGGACACGCGGATCTCGTTGCGATCGAGCTGCATGTGCAGCTTGTCTTCGGTCCCCAAGACGAGATATCCAGCTCCAGGTGTTTGGCTGACCTCGGTTCCTTGTATCTGTAGTCTCGCGGATGGCTGTGCGACCCCAATCCCCAGCTTGGCCTGGGCCGGCGCCAGTGTCATTGTTTGGTACTCGCCGTTGGCGGTCCATTCAGGGGGAGCGCCAACGAAGATGGGCTCTTGTGCCGTGACATGATCGGAAATACAGATTCCCAGAATGGCAGACATCCCGAGTATCGAGAGGATCGTTCGGGAACCCGGCGAGACGTGCGGCATTTGCACAAGCTATCGCTCGCGCGCGACGCAGTCAACGATCAAGTTGCGCCCGTCGCGTCGTCCCTGGTCGCCGCGCTCGCTCAGGGGCGATGTTCTCGCCCGAGGTGACTTACGCCGGCCGTTTGGCCGGCGTCGCCCGACTAGGGAAACGGATCACACTGCGTCTGCCCAAAGTCCGCTGCCCCGCGCGGCAGCAATTTGAAGTTACTGAAGCTAAAGGTCAGCACCCCGCGAATGTCCGCAAACAACGACCCGAGCGGACAAGTGTTATCCATCGCCGCAAACAGGGCATCGTCGATTCGCAGCCCGTTCACCTCGAACTCATCATAATCGCCCATCCCCTGATCGGCGTTGACCTTGGAGATCGTGACGTCCTCGATTCGCACGAACATCGATTCGTACGACTCCGCCAGCGCCCCGCCCGTAGCCACGTCCGCCGGGGCCACCAGCTTGGCCTGGAAGGGCAGCGTGCCGTTGCCGACCGACTTCACGACCACCTGCGCGTCGGTGATCTCGGTCAGGTCGTAGAACTCGTCGATCACACCTTGGACGTCGACGACCGAGCCGACCACGATCCCGCCCGGGTTGCCGCCGGTGAACACGAAGACGCCCGTGAAGGGCTCGCCGGTGCCGAGCTCGGCGTAAAAGCCCTGACCGTTGGCCGGGACCCCGGTGATCGTCAGGCCCTGGACGAACACGTTCGAGCCCTCGGGCACGAACTCGGGGTGACTCGGATCCTGGATCTGTTGAATGTCGACCGAGCAGCCCTGCAAGCCCGGGTTGTACTTGTCGCAGCTGTCGCAGGCGTCGCCCTTGCCGTCCTGGTCGGCGTCGGCCTGGTTGCCGTTCGGGTCGAGCGGGCAGTTGTCGTGGCCGTTGAGGACGCCGTCGTCGTCGATGTCGTTGGCCCCGCCGACCTCGCAGGCGTCGTTCTCGTCCGAGGGGCAGGGGTCGCAGTGGTCACCTTGGCCGTCGAGGTCGTCGTCGGGCTGGTCCTCGAACATCGGGAAGGGCACGGCGAAGATCGGGTTGAACACCGTCGGGCAGTTGTCGATGTCGTCCGGCATGCCGTCGCCGTCGACGTCGTTCTCCGCGATGCCGTCGAGGTACTCGTCGCGCCGCGGCACGCAGCTGGGCTCGTCCTCGGGCTGCTCGCAGAAGAACAGCGGGTAGCCGGCGGCAGCTTCGACGTCGGCGAGGGTCGCCCCGGTGTCCTCGAGCACGCACGCGCGCTTGGCCACGCCGCACACGTCGAGCGCCTCGCACGTGCCCTTATCGAGCGCGGGCGAGCTCAGCAGCGCGTCGTCGCCGTAGAGCACCTCACCGCCGCGCATGACCAGCGCGACCTTGGACTCGTGGCCGCGCACGACCGCGCCGTGGTCGAGCTCGCCTTGCTTGGCGAAGATCGCTACGTCGGCGACGGCCCCGACCTTGAGCATGCCGATGCCCAGCTCGCCGGCGACCGCGAACGCGCCGTTGGTCGTGACCATCTCCCACAGCTGCTTGTCGGTGAAGAAGTCGCCGTAGTGGTTCGCGTCGAGGTGCTCGGCGCAGGCCAGCTCGCGCAGCAGGTTCATCGAGCCCGAGGGCAACCAGTCGGTGCCGAGCGCGAGCGGGACCCCGAGCACGTCGAACATCGTGACCGGGGCGGTCGCGCCGTAGAGCACCACGTTGGAGCGCGGCGACCAGATCACCTTGGCCTTGGACTCGGCGATCTCCTCGGCGAGATCGAGCGAGGTCCCGACCGCGTGGATGATCGCGGTGTTGGCCTGGACGATGTCGGTCTGGCCCCCAGTCGTGCAGACCAGCTCGTTGCTGGCGTAGGTGTTGATGCCCTCGGCGATGTGCGGCAGGTAGGCGCCGAGATCGGCGATGTCGTCGGGTAGGGTCGGGTTGGCCCCGTAGTCGCAACCGCTGGCCTTCTGCTCGCCGCTGGCGTCGTCGAGCGGGAAGGTGTCGCTGTCGGCCGGCTCGATCAGCAGGCCCTCGAGGTCGCCCGACGAGTCGACGTTGCGCAGCAGGCCCCAGCGACCGCCCGCGCTGGCGGCCGAGGTCGCGCCGCCCATCACGAAGCGCAGCTCGGCCGCGAGCACGGTGTTGGCCGGGGCGCCGCCGTTGTAAGGCAGGGGCGCGTGGCCGTTCTTGCCCTCGCGCCAGTCGTGGCGGTGCTCGTAGCGATCCGGGCCCTCGCCGATCGGCCAGTTGTTGGCGTAGGTGATGTGGTCGTGCGCGTTGATCAGGCCGGGGCTGATCACGGCGTCGGCACAGGTCAAGGTCGCGTCGGCGGCCTCGGCCGCGCAGTCACAGCCGACGCAGGTGATCTGGCCGTTCTCGATCCGGATCGCGCCGCCGCGGTAGACGGTCTCGGGCGCGAGCACGTCGCCTCGGATCAGCAGCGACCCGCCGGCCGTGCCCTCGGCCGTGCAGGTGCCCTCGGGCGCAGCCGGGAGCTCGCCGCACTCGACCAGCGGAGGATCGAAGTCGCCGTCGCCGTCGCCGGTCGTGGTGTCGTCGGTCGTGTCCTCGCCCGTGTCGGTGGCGTCGCCGTCACCGTCGCCGGTCGTGGTGTCGCCGGTGTCGAGCGTGTCGCCGTCACCGTCGCCGGTCGAAGAGTCGGCGGTCGTGTCGCCGACCTCGTCGTCCGTGGGGGTCGTGTCGTCTTGGCAGGCGAGCGCCGACGCGAGCAACGAGGTGGGGAGCAGGGCGGGGAGCAGACGGCTGGGCTTGCGCATGACGGTGTCCAGGTGCTGTTCGAGCCAGGTGTCGGTGAGGGTCTGGGGCTCAGGGCAGTTGCACGCCCGGGGAGGCGGCGTCGAGCGACCACTGCCAGTCGTCGAGGAGGACCAGGGCGTCGAACAGGTGGCCGCCCGAGTCCCACACCGCAAAGCGAAGATCGATGATCTCGCCTGGCTCGACGTTGCCGTTCATGGTCAACCAGCCAGTCGCGCCGCCGATCGGGAAGTCGACGCCGTTGCACGAGTTGGTCGTGTCGATCACGTCGAAGCCGGTGCCCGCGAGCTCGGCCGGGCCCGCAGGACAATCGTAGGGCGATTGCGGCAACAGGCCCTGACAGCCGACGTTGCCGCTCTCACACACGCCGAACAGGCCCGGCGCGGTCTTGAGGATGTTGAGCCCGACCGGCCAGAGCGTCTCGCCATCGTCGAACACGGCGATGTTGCCGTCGGTGGGGTTGGTCTCCGCCGTGCTGCCGAGCAGCGCGACGAAGAAGTCGTTGTAATTGCTGCACACCCACTCGGGGTATTCGGCGCTGAAGAAGTACATCTTCGCGCTGAACGAGCGGGCGTTGGTCGGCACCCGCACGCGCAGGGTCAACATCACCGAGTCGTTGGCGGTGCTGTCGGGCGCGATGTCGGCGTCGGGGCACGAGGCCGGAAATTGTCCGCCGTTGGCCGCGATCCAGTCGGACGGCGCGGGCACGGCCGTGTTGAGGTTCTGACCGCTCTCGAACGCCGCGTAGCTGGGCTGTGACTGACCGGGCGCGGCCGCGTTGCCGCTCGACAGCACGATCAGGCTGCTGCCGCCGAGCGGCTCGATCACGTCACCGAACGCCTGGCGGATCGAGTGCTGGACGGCGAGCGGCTCGTTTTGGCCGTTGGCCAAGCTCAGCGAGCCCTCGAGCACGCCCCAGGTGGGCTGGTCCTCGCTGGTGACTTGGCAGAGGTCGAGCGCGCGGGCGTAGTCGAGCGGATCGTCGGAGTCACTGTCGAGCGCGGCTGCGGCGTCGCAGCTGGGCTCGGCCTCGTCGACCTCGTTGTCGCAGTCGTCGTCGACCTCGTTGCCGGGCACCTCGAACGCGCCGGGGTTGACGAGGTGCGCGTCGATGCAGCCGAACACCTCCTCGTCGCAGCAGTCCGCCAGCGGGCCATCGATGCACGAGAAGAACCCGTCGCCGTCGAGATCGGTCGCGTCGACGTTGCCGTCGCAGTCGTCGTCGATCCCGTTCTCGCAGTCTTCTTGCTGGGGCAGGACCTGACCAGTGCAGCCACCCCAGGTCCCGTCGGCTTGGCACGCGCGCGAGCCGATCTTGCAGATGCCGATCTGAGCGGTGCCCTCGGGCCCCTCGTAGCAGGTCTCGCTCGTCCCGGGCTTGCAGTCAGGGAAGCACTGCCCGCTGCCGGGATCGCAGATCGGCCCGCCCGGGTTGCCCTCGCAGTCGGCGTCGGACTGGCAGCCGGGCCCGGTGTCGGTGTCATCCTCGAGCTCGCCATCGTCGACGGTGACGTTGCTGTCGGAGGCCTCGTCGTTGCCTTCGCCGGAGGGATCGCGGAAGCCCTCGCACGCGAGCACGAACGCGGGCAGCAGGCAGAGGGCAGGGAGCGAGCGGAGCGAAGACATGGAGGAGACTCTCGAAGCCTGACGAGGTGGGCTTCATCGGCCCGGCCAGGCCGATGGGGCCCGGCGGGGGCCCCGAACGGTCAATTCTCGACCAGATCTTCGGCCGAGCGCGGGATGATCTTGAAGTTGTCGAAGCTGAACAGCAGCGGACCAGTGATCGAGGCGAAGCCGGTTCCGACCGCCGGGACCGTCCAGTCGGCCATTGCGAAGAAGTCGTCGCCGATCAGCAGGCCACCGTCGACCGAGAACTCGCCGAAGCCGATCGAGTCGTCGGCGACCGTCACGTTCTCGACTTGCACGAGCACACCCTCGAAGTCCTCGGCTGCCGACCCGCCAGTAGCGATGTCGGCCGCGGCGACGACCTCGGGCGCAGGCACTGCCGCGCTGCCGGTCACTGTGATCGCCGCGGCGTTGGCGGCCTCGATCTGGGTCATCTCGCCGAAGAACTCGGCGTAGGTGCCGACGACGGTGACCTCGTCACCCGCGGCGATGTCGAGCCCGGTGGTGTCGGCGACGAACACCTGCAAGCCCGAGCGCGCGCCACCGTCGGGCTCCTGCACGAAGAACGACGCCGTGGTGTCGTCGGACCAGGTCAGGCCCGAGGTCGCGATCACACCCTCGAGCGTCACCAGGGTGTCCTCGGCGATCATCCCGTTTTGGATGTCGTAGATCGATGTGTCGCCGGTCGGCTCGGGGCCCTCGTAGCCAGCCAGATCGTCGACGCTGATCGGCTGCAGCTTGAACTCCTCGAACGAGTAGTGGAGCGGGCCGACGATCGACGCGAAGGTGCCTTGCGGCTGCGCCTGCGGCAGCTCGACGAACATGTTGCCGACCTTGAGCCCGCCCTCGAGCAGGTATTGACCAAAGCCGTCGTTGCCCTGCTCGACGACCGCGTCCTCGACCTGCAGGCGCACGGCCTCCCACTGCTCCTGAGCGGCGTCGGCGGTCGCGACCACGTCGGGTCCGGGCAGATCGGCGGTCCCGACCTTCACGATGTCGCCCGGCGACTTGACGATGATCTGCGACATGTCGAAGAACTCGGTGTACTCGCCGACCACGTCGATCACGTCGCCAGGCTGCAGCTGCACGCCCATCACGACCTCGTCCCACAGGTAGAGCGAGATGCCCGACCAGGGCCCACCGGCGGTCTCCTCGACGAACACCAGCGAGTCCTCGACCGCGAGCGGCGAGGTCACGACCACGCCTTTGATGCTGACCAGCGTCTTGTCGGGGAAAGTGCCGTTGGCGGCGCCTTCTTGGATCTCGTAGATCGTCGTGCTGTCGCCGTCGCCGTCACCATCGCCATCGCCATCTCCGGTCGTGTCGCCGGTGTCCCCGATCTCGTCGTCGCCATCTTCATTGATGAATCCGACGCAGCCGCCAGACGCGAGTGGGAGGGTGGAGAGCAGGGTCAGGAAGGTAAGTCGATGGCTGAGCATGAGCGGTTGAGCGCCACCAGGGCGCTGCCCGACCCATAACAGATCATTGGGGGCCCTCCCAGCCGCGAGGTGGGGCAAACGACTAGAGTTGACGCAACTGAAACGGCGGCTACGGCACCACGAGATCACTTCGTTCGTGATCGCCCCACAATCCCGAGCTCGGGCGGCTTCCCTTGGCCGTGGGGATGCTTCAATCTTCGCAAGGCACCGGCGTGCACGAGCCCCACACGCCGACGCCGGCGCTCTTGGCCGCCTGCTCGAGCTCTTGGTACTCGAACACGCGGTCGGTGCCGTTCGGTGGCACGTAGAGCAAGCACGCCTCTCCTTGCTCGAGCAGCATGCGGTTGACCTCTTGCCCGTCGACGCTGACGTACGCGAGCAGCCGACCGTAGAAATCGACGCACTCCGAGTCGTACTCGAGCCTGACCTCGCGTCCCTCGACCAGGTCCGCCGTGAACTGGCTCGCGTGAGCGCCCCAGCACTCGTTCTTGCCTTCGGTGGTTTCGGGCGTATCGACCAGGATCAAACGGACGCGCTCACCCGACGTGAGCACCAGCGTGTCGCCATCGACCGCGTACTCGACCGTGCCAACCGTCGGTCCGCAGTCGGATGTGCCAGCGTCGGTCTCCGTGTCGGTCTCACCCTCGGCTTCATCGTGGTGATCGACCAAGGGCCCGCCGAACTCGATGCAGCCCAAGAGCGAAGGCACTCCGAGCACCGAGGCGAGAGCGACGCGTCGCAGCACGCGAGGGTTGTGCCCCAAGCCTCGACCAAAGGCTAGCCGGGAAGACGCCCCGTGAACGCACCTCCGCGAGCGCACGCGCTTCGGTCTGGCCACGTTCGGACCGCAGCGTTAGGGTGCCTACGTGTCCGATTCCAAGGATGAGAGCCGCGGTTCCAACGCTCGTGCGTCGGGTGAGCGAGACTCACGCGACTCGGCTGGAGGCAAGGGCGACAAGAGCGAATCGTCGCGCGAGCACGAGAGCGAAGCCGACGAGCCCGATCGAGACGAGCGAGCTCGCGCCTTCCGTCGATTTGGCGACAGCCTCATCTCCAACCTGCTCGGTGACTCGAGCGCCGCCATCCGCCGAGGTCAGGGCATCGTCACGGGCGTGGCCCAGGGCACCAAAGAAGAGCTGGTTCGGCTGATCTCCGCCGAGGTCCGCGGCTTCCTCGACAAGATGGACGCGGTCGACCTGGTGCAGGAGATCGTCTCGGGCCTGGTGATCGAGATGAAGGCGGAGGTTCGCTTCCGTCGCGCCGAGGACGGCAAGATCGAGCCGCAGGTCGAAGCCGGCGAGACCAAGCTCCGGCGGGACGACGAGAAGCCGAGTCGCAGCGAGAAGCCTGGTCGATCCAAGCCCGAGCGCGAGACCGAGGACTGAGCGATCACGCTCGGGTGATCACACCTGAGGCGGATCCGCAGTGACCGAGCCGAGCGACTCGTCCTCTTCATCCTCGTCGTCCGCAGCCGTCTCCTTGGGGAAAACTTTGTGGGACACGTAGCGGGCCAGCTCCGCGCCGAGGCGCAGACCGAAGCCGGTGATGATCGCACGCACTAGTAGGTTCATGTTCTCGCCTCGTATCGACGATTGTGGCTCATGGCGACGGCGCGGGCATCACTCCGACTCGGATCAGCGCCGCCACGGTCGCGTCGAGCTCCGTGCGGATCTGGGTCGGCGTGTGCGGGTCCGTTCGTGCGGCCTCGATCACGCCGATGCGGCTCTGCCAGCGCTCGTGCGCTCGCGGATCGAGCCGACCTTCGGTGCGAGTCAGCGCCTCGGCTTCGTCACGCAGCGCCTGGGCACGGGCCAGCAATTCCGGATCGACTACCTCTGACGCGACCGAGGGATCCCGATCCTTTGGGTCCAAGCTCGGCAGGTGCTCGATCGACAGCGCCGCGATGACTCCCAAGGTGGCGGCGACCAGCACGGCGAAGGGCTGACGCCACAGCGGTCGCGGCAGATCGGCCGCGCGACGTGGCCCCTTGCGCCGCTCGGGGCCCTGGTAGGTGGCAGACCGAGCGGGATCTCGTCGGTCCCGGCTCGCGCGACGGTCTGAGTCGCCGCTCCGCTGGCGAGGACGGTCCTGGCTGTCCAACGAGCTCTCTGGTCGACTCGGCCCCTCGAGCGTGGGCGGTCGACTCCGTTTTCGAGGATTTCTTGCCGGACCTCCCATGTGTCCAGCATCCTACGCCCAAGCCCGGGCCCGCCAGTTCTCGACCAGTTCGAGGGTCGGCAGCCCGGAACCGAACGTCGAAGCCGAGTCTCGCCGTCCGCGACTCCTCACCTGTCTTCACCCTTCGCTTGCACGTTCTCGCTCGCGACGGCTTGACCTCGGCGTCGACTTTCCATACACATGTTCAGTGTCCAGCGCCTACGGCGCTCGACCCGACCCGGCAGCCTGCCAGCCAACCGCTGATCAGGCGTCCACCCACGATCTCGTCCACGTCAGGCGCCGACGCCTGAAGCTTCGGGGGAACCTGTGCGACAGCCACTCACCGCACGCCAGCGCGAGGCGCTCGACTTCATCACCCACTGTCTCGACGAGCGGGGGTATCCGCCGACCCTCCGCGAGATCGGTGAACACATGGGCATCCGCTCGACCAACGGGGTCAACGACCACCTCAAGGCGCTCGAGCGCAAGGGCTACCTGGTCCGCGAAGAGCTCAAGAGCCGAGCCTTGCGACCAGTCGACTTCGACGACTCCAAGGTCTCGATCCCGATCCTCGGGCGGGTCGCCGCGGGTCAGCCGATCCTCGCCACCGAGCAGGTCGAGGATCGCGTCACCGTCGACCGCTTCTTCCTGGGCAACAACAGCGCCCGCGAGGTGTTCGGTCTGATCGTCCGCGGCGACTCGATGATCGACGACGGCATCTACGACGGCGACTACATCTT
>CBFGLP010001319.1:0-4036 GCA_965649595.1 uncultured Myxococcales bacterium
ATGGAAGGCGTGGCGCAGGAAGCCTTGCAAAAACGAGCGCAGGCAGGCCTCGTCGGACGGGCCGCTCGGCGTGCAGCCGACCAGCGCCTCGCGGGCTGCGACGTCGTTGACCAGCGCGGTCGCGGCCTCGCCCGCGAGATACTCGGCGGCCTCGATCAGCGCCTTGGTCGGGTTTTGGATCGTGTAGTCGTTGTCGAAGGGCGTGCGGAGATCCTCGGGCAGCACGCTCTCGCTCGGTGGTAGCTCGACGCCGAGCAGGTCGCGGACCGACGCGTCGTACTCGGCGGCGCTCAGGCGGCGCATGCCGGCCTCGCCGACGCCCGCCAGCGCCTCGTCGCCGCCCTCGTTGGTGTCGCCCTCGGCGGAGTCGGCCTCGTCGGCTTGCTCGGCGCCCTCGCTGCCGGAGCCCTCGTTGCAGGCGCTCAGCTGGCAGAGCAGCGGGATCGCCAGGACCCCGAGATATTGGTGCTTCATCGCCACGCTCCCTCGAGCTCGGAACTACGGTGGGTGCTCGAGCGGGCGCAAGCGGTGGATCGTGCCGCTGCGCGGAGGTCAGCAGGACAACGTCAGGATCGGAGGCGGGGAGCGGTTGGTTGCTGGTTTGGTGGGTGCAGGCACCGTGCTGACGATCCACGAGGCAGATGCGTGGGTGCGGACGTTGGACCCCAAGCGCAGGATCAGGGCTCGAGCATCAGCTCGAGCTGCTCGATCGCGGCCTGGAGCACCCGATCACGCCCGGCCGCCAGATCAGCAGCCGTATTCACGATCTCGACGTCCGGCGAGAGCCCAACACCTTCGTAGCTCTCGCCGTCGCTCGCTCGGTAGTCACCGACCGAGATCGTATACGCCCAGCCGTTGCCCGCCTCGCGCAGGATGTTGTCCGAGAACGCGCCGGCTGTGGTGTCGCCGACCGAGATCAGCTCGTCGCGCTCACGCATCGCCAAGCAGAAGGTCTCGCCCGCGCTCTGGGTCGCATAGGTCGTCAGCAGCACGACGGGGCCCGTGAATTGACGATCGCCAGTCGGCTCGACATACCAATCGATCGGCGCAGTGAATTGATCGTGCTCGGGCCCGCTGCGCTTGCGGACCGTCATGTAGAGGCGACGCTCGCTGGCGAAGCGACCGGCGACGTACTGGGCGTTGGGGTCGTAGCCGCCGGGGTTGTCGCGCACGTCGACGACGATGCCGGTGACGCCCTCGAGCTTGTCGAGCGCCTCGTCGAGCGCCTTGCGGTAGTCGGCCCGCTTGGCGTCGAACGAGGGGATGTGCAGGTAGCCGAGCTCGTCACTCAGGCGCCCGACCGAGATGCCTGCGGGGAGCGAGCGTTCGTTGCTCAGGTACTCGCGCTCGACCAGCTCGATGGACAAGGGCGGGAGTGGGAACGCGCCGTCGATCAGGTCGACCGACCAAGTCGGCAGCTCGGGGTTGCTGGCCGGGTAGAGCGTCACGTGCTTGTCGGCGAGCGGCTCGAGCATGTCGACGAGCAGCGCGTGGAGCTCGGCGTCGCTCATCGAGTCATCGACCAGCGGCCGCAGCTCGGTGTAGGTCTGATCCCAATCGATGCCTTTGACCTCGAAGAGCCCGTAGTACTGGTCGAAGTCGGTCCAGACCTGATCGAAGACCTCGGTCGGCGTCGAGTCGGGCTGCGCGAAGCAGGCGGTGCTGGCCAAGCTGGCTGTGAGCGTGAGCGTGAGCGTGGTGGTGAGTCGCATGGTCGAGCTCCGATCGATCAGAAGTGCACGGAGAAGCCGAACGCCACGAGGTGCTCGATGCTCCGCAGATCCCGAGGCAGCGCTTGATGCAGCCAGCGCAGCTGGTAGCGAGCCTCGACGCTCCAGCGCTGGGTGATCCGATACTCGTAGCTCAGGGCCGCGCGGACGGTCTGCAGCGTACCGACGCCCTGCCAGCGCGAGCCCTGCTCGAAGAACCCGGCGAGCCGACCGTGATCCGGCAGCGAGACGGTCTGGTGATAGGGCATCCGCGTGGTCCATGCTCCGAGCGTGGTCGCGGCGAGCAGCTCGATCCGATGCTCGGGCTTTGGCTCGACGCGGACGCCGAAGGTCGGCTGGAAGGCGAGCATCTGCATCATGCCGGGCGTGGCGAAGCCGCTCGCGTAGGCCACGTCCCAGGTGATCGCTCCCCCGACGAACAGGCTCCACGCGCTGGTCCCGAGCGGCCACTTGGCTTGCACGCCCAGGTCGACGCCGGGCGCGAGCATGCGGCCGCGCATCGGCACGTCGACCTCTTCAACCTCTCCGGTGATCGGGTCGATGCTCGAGAAGTTGATCTGGCGATCGCCGTGCCCAGCCGCGTGGAGCGGGCCGACGTTGGTCTGGACGGCGGCCCACCAGCGGACGTGCCGACGCTCGCCCGCGTAGCGCAGGCGTACATGAGCGCTGGGGCTGCGGTAGGGGAGCCGGGTGGCGGCGCGATCGACGAGCGCGAGATCGGCATAGCCGAGCGAGACGTCGAAGCGCTGCTGGGTTGGAGGATCGAGGAGGAGCAGGGCGAAGGCCAGCGTGGCGAGCATGAGCGGTGGTGGAACACCGCGGTGTACGGCAAGAGAGACCGACGAACACGTTGTTCTGGCGTGAGCCGGGCCGGCCAGTCGGGCAGCCGGTCGGTACGTATGTGGCCCGGCCGCGGATGCGTGTCGAGCACGGGTAATGTCGCCATCGATGTCTCGTGACGCCAAGCTGCTCGGCGCGCTCGCAGTCACCGCGATCCTGCTCATTGCTTGGTGGCTCTGGCCGACGCGCGAGCATGCGGACGCGGGCGAAGCGGGCTCCGTCGATCGCAGCACGCCAGTCGATCGAGGAGCGGTCGCCACGGACGAGCCGGAGATCGTGAGCGTCGGATCGCTCAGCGGCGCCGTGCTGTCCGGCTCGGACCGAGGACCGGCGCTCGTCGGTGCCCGCGTGTGTGCTTGGGCGCTTGGTCACGACGAGCGCATCCGCGATCCGCTGTCTGCCAGGTGCACGCTGACCGACAGCGAGGGGCGCTATCGGCTGAGCGCGCTCGAGCCTGGCCGCTATCGCGTGATCGCCAGCGCTGCTCGGCACATGCCGGCGCAGTGGCACGACGACGAGCACGATCGCGGATGGTTGCACCTTCGCCGGTATGAGGCGCGTAGCGGCGTCGACCTTCGCTTGCAGTCGGGTGGTCTGCGGCTCGCGGGGATCGTCGAGGACGTCAGCGGCGGACCGATCGTCGGGGCCCTGGTCGTAGCGACCAGCAGGATGCTCGGAGGCGGGCTCGCGGCGACTGCGAGCAGCGACGACGAGGGGCGCTTCGAGCTATGGGTTGGCCCCGGTGAGTACTCGTTGGCAGCGATCGCAGCCGGTTACGCCCCAGGTCATGCCTACGTCAGCGCCCCGAACGAGGCGATCGTGCTCGCGGCGATCCCCGAGGCCGTGCTGGTCGGTAGGGTCGTCGACGCGCAGACCAACGAGGGCGTCGCCGGCGTGCAGGTCAGCCCCAACCCGCGCGCCAACGTTCGGGTGCTCAGTGGCTCGGATGGCACGTTTCAGATCGCCGGGCTTCGCCCCGGTCGCTATCAGCCCGAAGCGGTCGGCGAGGGGCTGTTCGGCCAGCTTCCGCGGGCGATCCATCTCGGGCTCGGACAGACCAGCGAGCCGATCGAGCTGCGCGTGCACCCTGCCTTCCACCTCGCCGGTCAGCTGGTCGCTCGCGAGCTCGACGGCAGCGAGCGCGGCTGCGCCGAAGGATGGGTGTATGTCAACGGCGGCGTCGTTCGTGAGGCGCAGGCCGACGACCAAGGTAACGTGCGCGTCGAGGGACTGCCGGCAGGACGCTATCAGGTCCGTCCAGCGTGCCCGGGCCAGTTTGCCCACACGACCCTCGATGTCGAGATCAGCGCCGACCTCGATGACCAGCGCTGGGTGCTCGAGCCCGGGCTCGAGCTGTCTGGCATCGTCGTCGATCGCAGCGATCGACCCTTGTCCGGTTTCTTCGTCCACAGCGAGGGCCCGGCCGGTGGGGCGATCAATTTCAGCGACGACGAGGGTCGCTTCGA
>CBFGLP010001320.1:0-2348 GCA_965649595.1 uncultured Myxococcales bacterium
GTCTCGGCCCCGCTGCCCGGGGGCAACGCTGCGGTCGAGGGTCGCTTCGGCAGCAGCGACGCGCGGGTCCGCGTGACCAGGCCGCTGGTCGTTCGCGCGGCGCTGCCTCGGATCCTCCGACCCGGCGACACGGCCGAGGTCGGGCTCTTGGTCGACAACCTCCGTGGTGGCGCGGGCGAGGTCAGCGTGAACGTGACCCTGCACGACGCAAAGGGCGTGCTCGAGCTGCAGTCGCCGGCCCAGGCCAAGCTGCGGATCGACGCCGGCCAGCAGCAGCGGGTGCCTGTGCGCGTGCGAGCGCTGGCGATCGGTACGCCACAGTTCGAGGTCCGCGCGAGCTTGAAGCCCGACGCCGGGACCGAGCCGATCGGTGACGCGGTCCGCCTGCCGCTGCCGATCGAGCCCGAGCGGACGCTGACCGATCGCGTGGCGGTGTACGGCAGCCTCGGAGACGAGAGCGTCGCGCTGCTGCCCTTCCAGCTGCCGACCGAGGTCGATCCAGGCCACGGAGGCCTGAGCGTGTCGATCGGCTCGAGCATGCTCGGCGGGGTTCAGGACGCGGTCGCGTACCTGGTCCAGTACCCCTACGGGTGCGTCGAGCAGACGTCGAGCTCGCTGCTGCCCTTGATCCCGCTCGGGAGCTTGGCCAAGGACTACCCGCTCGGGATCACCGACACCAACGAGTATGTGCGCTCTGGCATCGAGCGGCTGCGCAGCATGCAGCTGCCGAGCGGCGGCTTCGCCTATTGGCCCGGCTCGCTCGAGGCGAACCCTTACGCCAGCGCGTACGCGACCTGGGTGCTCGGCCGCGCGGTCTGGGCGGGCCACGACGTCCCGCCCACGATGCTCGACTCGGCCGACGCCTACCTCGTCACGCAGGTGAGCGAGTGGCAGGCCCAGCAGGCGCCCGCGGCCGAGCGCGACATCGAGATCGCGCTGATGCTCTCGGCCCTGTCGGAGCGCGGCAAGGCGCCCGCGGACGCGATCACGCGGCTGTTCGAGCGCCGGACCAACCTGCCGGTGTTCAGCAAGTCGATGCTGCTGCTGGCGATGCACGCGACGCGCTCGGACGATCCGCGGATCCCCGAGCTGCTCACCGAGCTGCGCGGCAGCGTCGACGAGCGCGAGGCGATCGCTCGCGTCGAGGAGCAGCAGCGGGTCTGGACCTGGTACTGGGACTCGAGCGTGCGCAGCAGCGCGCTCGTGCTGATGGCGATGTTGAAGGCCGATCCCCAGCACCCGCTGGTCGCCAAGCTCGCCCGCGGCCTGCTCGACAGCCGTCGTGGCGGTCGCTGGTCCAACACGCAGGAGAACGCCTACGCGCTGGTCGCCCTGGCCGACTACGCCGCGGTCTACGAGGCCGAGTATCCGGACTTCGACGGGCGGGTGTGGGTCGACCGCACGGCGGTCGCGACGATCCACGTCGAGGGTCGCAAGCTCGAATTCGAGGAGGGCTTTACTCCGATGCCCGAGCTGTTGAAGGCCGCGTCCAACTCGAACGGGCAGCTCTTGCTCGAGCGCGCGGGCTCGGGCCGGATGTACTACCGCGTCGGGCTCGAGTGGGCGTCGACCGCAACCGACCTGCCAGCCAAGTCGGAGGGGATTGCGATCACGCGGACGCTCCGGGACGTCGACGGCCTGATCGGCGAGACCGAGGTGCTCGCGCCCGGTTCGCTCATGGCCCTCGACGTCGAGCTCGACACCCGCTCGGAGCTGACCCACGTCGCCGTCGAGGTCCCGCTACCCGCGGGGCTCGAGGCGATCGACCTCGAGCTGGGCAAGGGCGCCGCCGCGATGAAGATCCAAGGCAACCGCGCCTGGTTCGTCAGCCACCAGGAGCTTCGCCGCGATCGCGTGGTGCTCTTCGCCGACCACCTCCAGCCGGGCACCCACCTGACGACCGTGTTCGTGCGCGCGACGACCCCAGGCGAGTACGTGATGCCGGCCGCATCGGCCGAGATGATGTACTACCCCGAGATCTACGGCCGCACGACCACCCGCCGCATCAGCGTGAAGTAAGCCGGACGCAGGGAGAAGTGCACGTCGTCCCGGAGACGGACCAAGCCCCCCTCTGGGGGGCCAAACGGACGCTTGCGAACCCGAAACCAGCCCACCGAGGTCGCTACGCGACCTCGCGGCTGCGAAGCGGCCGTGCGTGGCTAAGTGCACGACAGGTGTGGGGGCAAAGGGAAGGCCCCCCACGGGGGCCCAAACGGACCCCTGCGAACCCGAAACCAGCCCACCGAGGTCGCGCAGCGACCTCGCGGCCGCGCAGCGGCCGTGCATGGCTGAGTGAAGGATGCCTGCGGGGGGCTAAAAAGCCGCCTCCGGGGGGCTAAATCAGTCCC
>CBFGLP010001321.1:0-2803 GCA_965649595.1 uncultured Myxococcales bacterium
ACCGCCGCTGACTCCATCGATGTCTCGGTACGGCGAGCAGTTAACCTGGATGTACCTCGATCGTCAATAGCAAGCTGCCACCAAGCATCATGATTTTCACGGTTACAATATATAATCGTTTACTCGTGCTTCGACCCTACCGTTATCGCCTCATGACCAAAAGGCTCGGCGCCGACGTCGAATAATGGATATCGTGAAGCATGTCGCGAATACCGATGAGATCAATGTTATTTGCGACGACCGCTTGCCGTCGGCGCGAGAGGTCTGGCGACTGCGAGCGGCTCGACGGATCTACACCGGGCGTTTTCGCCCCTCCCCTGGTTGGCCCAGGATGGTGTGGCGCACATTGCAAGACCACAGGCCAAGCTCGTGCGCAGGTTCGACCACGACGGCATGTCGCAAGCTCGCGTCGCGCGCAAAATGTACCCGCAATCAAACAGCGCGATTCGCTAGCGCTGATCACTCGCATCCCCGCGTGTGATCCGCGAGGCGCAACATCGGCTGCTCGGCAACCAGCGCGCGAGCGTAGTCGCGAATCGCTCGCGAAGGACTCGCTTGCCAGCGCATACTCCTGGCGATTGGCCGAGCAAGAACCACCAGCCCGACACCCGCACGAGCTCGAAGCGCATGACGCTCGACGCGGTGTATGGATAGTGGCCGACGACGACGATCGCCGCGCGTCGGGCTTGCAGGCCCTCGCCACGACCTCGTGGGTGCAGAGCGTGGCCACGCTCGACCAGGTGCTCGCGCGCCTGCGAGCCAAGCACGAGCCCGAGCTGCTGATCATCGACGGCTCGTGCGAGCCCGATCTGGTCGGCGCGGTGACCCGCGTGCGTGCGCAGCTCGAAGCGAGCGCGCTCCCCTTGCTCCTGCTCGCCCCACGCGAGCGCCTAGCCGAGCTTCGGGCCGCGCTCGAGGCCGGAGCCGACGACTTCCTGCTCGTTCCGCACGACGAGCTCGAGCTGCGCATTCGCGTCGAGGCGCTGGCTCGTCGCGGCTGCCCGGCCGCGCCCCGCCGCCTCGCCCTGCCGGGTTGCTCCGAGCCCGACTCGGAGCGCTTGCTCTCGCTCGCTCGTACCGGCGACGAGCTGTTCCGGACCCTCGCCGACACGATGCCGCTGCTCGCCTGGTACGCCGAGCCGAACGGCTACGTCCCCTGGTTCAACCGTCGCTGGCTCGACTACACCGGGTTGCCGCTCGACCAGCTGATCGGCTTGCGCTGGCAGTCGGTGATCGAGCCAGAGCGACGCGAGCGAGTCGTCGCGCTGTGGGAGCAAGCGCTCGCGCGCGGACAGGCGCACGCAGACACGTTTCGACTCCGCCGGCACGACGGGGTGTATCGCTGGTTTCTGTCGCGGGCCGAGCCGCTGCGCGACGAGAGCGGGCGGATCGTGCGGTGGTTCGGGACCAACGTCGACATCGACGATCACAAGCGCGCCGAGCAGACCCTCGCGTTCCTGACCGAGGCCGGCCGGGTGCTCGGCGCCTCGCTCGATCTCCAGACCAACCTCGACGCCTTGATGACGCTCGCGGTGCCCGAGCGGGCCGACCTGGTCGCGGTGTATCTGCCCAACCCGCAGGGCCGAATCGAGGTCGCGGCGGTCCGCAGCCTCGACGCTCGCAAGGAGGAGCTGCTGCGCGAGATCCAGCGCGACTATCCCCAGCCCGACGACGCAGCCCACGGGATCCCCTTCGTGCTGCGAACCGGCACGCCGCAGATCTTCGAGCAGGTGCCCGAGCTGCTGCGCGAGTCGGTCGCGGTCGATCAGCACCACCTGGCGCTGCTGCGCGAGGTCGGGACCCGCTCGGGGATGCTCCTGCCGATCACCGCACAAGGTCGTCAGCTCGGGGCGCTCTTGCTGACGATCTGGCTGCCCGGCCGCAGCTATGCCGCGACGGATCTCCTGTGGGCCGAGGAGCTGGCTCGCCGAGTCGGGGTCGCGCTCGACAACGCGCGGTTGTTCGAGCTGACCGAGCGCGAGCGCGTGCGAGCCGAGGAGGCCAACCGAGCCAAGGACCAATTCCTCTCGATCGCCAGCCACGAGCTCCGCACGCCGCTCAACGCGATCCTCGGCTGGTCGCAGATGCTCCGCCGCGGGCTCCCGCCGAGCAAACAAGAGCGCGCGATCGAGACGATCGAGCGCAACGCCCGGGCCCAGGTCCAGCTGATCGACGACATCCTCGACGTCTCGCGGATCTTCACGGGCAAGCTGCGGCTCGAGATCCGCCGCGTCGACCTGGCCGAGATCGTCAGCGCGGCGATCGAGGTGGTCCAATCGGCCGCCGACGCCAAGGACATCGAGCTGGTCCGGACGCTCGAGGGCGACATGCAGGTGCACGGCGATCCGGGTCGCCTGCAACAGATCGTCTGGAACCTGCTCTCGAACGCGATCAAGTTCACGCCGCCGGGCGGGCGGGTGCAGATCGCCGTCCGCCGTCGCGCGACGGAGGTCGAGGTCGCGGTGTCCGACACCGGACGGGGGATCGACCCACGCTTCCTCGGGCACATGTTCGAGCCCTTCCGCCAAGCCGAAGCCAGCACCACGCGGACGACTGGCGGGCTCGGGCTCGGGCTCGCGATCGTCCGCAGCATCGTCGAGCTCCACGGCGGCGTGGTCACGGCCCACAGCGAGGGACTCGGACACGGCACGACCATGACGGTCAGCCTGCCGCTGTTGGCCGTTCGTGCGAGCGCCACGACCACGCCCGAGCGCGGCCGCACCCCGCTGTCGGGCGTCCGCACGCTGCTGGTCGAGGATCACGACGACTCCCGCGAGCTGCTCGCCAGCATCCTGCGCGCCCG
>CBFGLP010001322.1:0-6892 GCA_965649595.1 uncultured Myxococcales bacterium
CTGAGCACCATCGGCAGGGTTCGCACCTACTTCAACGATGGCGGCGGAAACTACTCGACCTTCGATGAGTATGTAGCGTTCGGCGCGGGCGTGAACGGTGTCGAGCTGGGCGACCTCGACGAGGACGGAGATCTCGATCTCGCGTACGGCGACGCTACGGAGCGCAAGGTCTCGGTACGCAAGAACGACGGCGCCGGCGGCTTCGGCGCCCAGACCGCATACGATGTCCAGGGCGGCAACACGCTCGTCTTTCTGACCGCAGCAGACATCAATCAAGATGGTGCCCTCGACCTCGTCCCGGTCGTCGGTAACACCGAGGGCGCAGCCGTGCTCTACAACTTCGGCAACGGCACCTTCGATGGGGTCGGGGAGCAGTACCTCGGGATGTCGACGATGCAGCAGCTCGCCACCGAGGACTTCGATCTCGACGGCAACATCGACATCGCTGGGACCCGCTCGGGCTCCGCCATGGTGCGGGTCGCCTATGGCACGGGGATGGGCGCGTTCAGCCCGATGCTGGTGGACTACCCGACTGGCAACAATCAGCACTTCTTGCTGATCACGGCCGACTTCGACGCAGACGGGGCGCCCGATCTCGCCACCGTCAGGAATAGCACCACCGGCGAGCTCGCCGTCCTGATCAACGATGGCTTCGGAGCCTTCTACGACCCCGTGACCTTTGCTGCCAAGGGCCCAGGGAGCGGGATCGCAACCGGCGATCTCAACGAGGACGGCGAGCCCGACATCGTCACGTCCGGCGCCAGCGCTGTCGCGGGCGCGGGCGGGTTCACCATCTTGCTCTCGAATCCTTGAAATCGAACCCGGGTCTCGGTCGAGCCGAGACCCGGGTTCATTCGAGGACCACTCCCCACCGAATCAGTGCAGCCGCGAGGTCGGAGCGCCGGAGATCGTCACCTTGCTCCGACCCGCCTTTAGCTCGCGCTCATACTCCATCAGGGCCTCGATGTCGGCCTCGTCCTCGATACCCGGCACGAGCACGGGCGTCGGGGGTGCGATGTCCAAGCCCGGCGCGGGGCCCGAGGAGCAGGTCGTGCAGAAGGTCGAGGTCAAGTAGTTGATCAGCGACGCCTGACGGAAGGGTAGGAAGGCAAACTTGAGCGCATCCGAGATCACCCAGCAATCGCCGAAGGCATCGCAGCTCTCGCGCGCGGTCTCGCTGGTGTGGACGAAGCCCAGCGAGGGAGGTGCGAAGACCGAGGCCCCGAGATTGGTGATCGGCATGGCCACGGCGGGCTCGTGGCACCCCATGCACGAGCCCACATAGGTCGCCCGCCGAGCAGCCTCTTGCGCGATCAGGGTCGAGCCGAGGATCCCGAGCTGCGTGTTGACGGGCCCCGCGAACCCGCCCCCGAGCATTTGACCCTCGTAGTTCATGGTTGGATCCTGCCGGCTCTCCGCCGCCCAGCAGACACCGGTGGTCTCGATGCCCATCAAATTGACATCATTGGGCAACAGATTGACGAGCTGCCCGAGAATCTGGTTGCGGCAGGGCGGGCCAGCCGGCCATGCGAGCGTGTCGTTCCACAGCTCGCCGTGGATGTTGAGCTTCACGGCCACCTCGACGCTGACCAGATTCCCGGCCTCGTCGGCGAGCTTGTGCTCGCGCAGAGTCCAAGGCGGCGCATCGAAGTTGTTGGTGCGGACCTGGCCGCTGCCGAACGTGAGGTTGTTGGCCGACAGGAAGGGGCCGAAGCCAGCCCCCATCAGGGTCGGGTGCCCGGTGAGGAACGCCTGCGCGAGTTCGTTGCCACGAACCACCGGATCGGCGATGCCGGACAGGCCCGCCCAGAACTCCGCGATGGGTCGGCAAGCCTCCGCACAGCCCGGGACCGGGTTGGGGATCTCGTTTTCGAAGATCATGAACATACGGCCGGCGGAATTGTTGGCCATCACCAGGCGCTGCTCGCCGCAGGTGGATGCATCGCTCGGCATGAGGTCGATGCGGTTGACCGCAGCGATTGGGAACCACGCCCCGATGTTGCCGGCCTGGAAGCGCTCGTTCCGAGGGCACTGGAGCGGATAGCCGTTGATCCCAGGCCCACCGAAGAACGCCGTCCCGTCGTTGCAGCGCGAGCCTGGGTTGGCCGGCACGCCAGCCGCGAAGTTTGCAATGATGTTGTTGTAATGCGTCATGGGCGCGGCTGCATACCCACCGTTGACCGCTACCGCCTGCATGACCGCCGGCATCGAGAATGGCGCCAACGCGGTGGCGCTGGTTTCGAACAGCGAGCGGCGTGGGTTGATCGTGTAGACCGGGGGTGTGCACACCGGGAAGCTCTCCTCCTCCGGCGCTTCGATCTCGTCGATCGAGGTGAACGGGTCACTCTCCTCGATCTCCTCGACCGCGTCGATTTCGTCGATCTCCTCGATCGCGTCAATCTCGCGCACCAAGTCGCCGCTCGCCGGCGAATTGGCGTCGTCGCAGGCCGCGAGGGAGGTCAGCAGCACACAGGCAATCAGAGGGGTCAGGTTTCGCTTCGTCATCTCATGAAACCTCGCTGGGGGCGTGGCCGAGGCTCTAACCGCAAATGCCCATCGAAACGTCGAGAGAGCGGGCGTTTCCGAGCGATGAACTCAGATTGGCACCATCATAGATATTTGTATGGACACGTTCAACACTCAATCATCGATGCATTTTCGCCCCGTACCAAAGACCATTGCAGGGCGTAAACATTACGAGACTACGCTTCTCCAAGAGCCGCCGAGGGATGGCGTGCCACCGCTCGCAAGGTCGGCTCACCGGCCAGGCGGCCTGGCATAGTCGCATCTGCGCAATACAATGCGCACATACCCACATTCGCCGGTCGGCCGATACGGACGCTTCGCGTCAAACTGGATTGTCGGTGCAAGCCTCGACGATCAGATCCACCGCAGCTTGAAAGAACCCGACATAGTTCTGCTCACACACGGGCGCCCGCAGCCCACGATCACCGAACAGCTCGATGAACTCGCCCCAGTGCTCCCCTGCCCCGGGCGTGAAGATGCAGCCCGCGTCGGGATCGGGGATCAGGCCGAGCACGACGATCCTATCCGCGTCGCCGCCCTTGGCCGCGACCAGCTTCGCGTAGGCCTCGGTTGGAAGCTGGCTGTCCTCGTGGCCGTCGTCGTCGCTGATGAAGGTCACGACCAAGATCGCGTCGTCGCGCAGGAAGCTTTCGTTGCAGCCGCCGCGAGCGGTCAACGTGGGGCCGAGCGCCGCGACGATCGCGTCGAGCGGGCGCTCCTGCGGGGAGCCAGCCAAGCCGACGTGGGCCATGCAGTCGAACACGCCCTGCTTGTCCGGCTCGTCGTCGATGATGAAGCGCTGACCGCCGAAGGGCTTGCAGTCGGTGTTGCTCGAGCCCTGCCCGGCCGGGCGGACCACACCGGCGCCGAGCGTGACGTCGCAGGTGTCGAACTCCCCGGTGCACGCGAACGAGCCCGGCCCCTCGCAGGTCGGATGCAGCAAGCCCGGGCTCGCGCAGGCGCTCGGGGTGCACCAGCCGAGCGCATCGGTGTCGGTCACGAGGATGTGATCGTCGGTGTCGAGCGAGCCCTCGATCGCCGCGATGAAGCCCGGGAACGCCACGCTGAGGGCCGTCTGCTCGGGCAGCATCGAGATCGAGTTGTCGATCACGAACAGGAAATCGACCTTGTCGCAGGTTCGCTCGGGCAGCTCGCCGTCGGTCTCGATCGGCGGGCTCTCGTCGCTCTCGTCGCTCTCGTCGGCGACTTCGGTGTCCGACTCGCCCTGACCGCTGCCGCTCTCGTCCTCGCTCGAATCGATCTCGTCCGCACCCGACTCGCTCTCGTCGATCGGCCGCGCGTCGTCCCGACCGTCGCTCGTATCGCTCGTCGAGTCCGCGCCCGGACCGAGCATGATCACCTCGTCGCTGCCGCAGCCCGACGACGCGAACCAGCCGAGCAACACGAGAGCAGAGCGGCGCACCGGCTGATCGTACGTGGCTCAGCGAGTCGCGCCAGCTAGAGAATCGTCCACGATCGAGCGCGAGGCCGTGCAAAACCGGTGAGCACGACAAAACGATCGACGCATGGAGGCCACGTTTGGGCTCCGTGGGGGTAATCGACCACGAAGCCCATCCGGGTAGCCGCTCGGCCTCAATCGATTTCGCGCAGCTCGATCCTCAGCCCATCGCCCTCCACCACGATCGCGTAGCGGCTCCCGCCCACGAAGGGCCGCGCGGGATCGAGGCTCGAGAAGCGCACCCGTCCGCGCTCGGGCTGCAGCGCGTGGGCAGTGCAGCCCGGGCGCGCGTCGAGGTACACGCGCAGCGCCGAGCCGTCAGCCAGCAGCTCGATCCACACCGAAGCGCCAGCTCGCATCGCCACGCCGGTCGCATGCGAGAGCTCCTCGAGCGCCCGCCGTGGGATGCACAGCCGACCGTCAGCGTGTACAGATGCCAGCATCTCGGCGTTCGCCTGCGCCTGCGCGGCGGCGAAGCGCTGCCGCTCGAGCATCGTCGGCGTGAACGTCGGGTGCGGCACGTCGACCTCGAAGTCGTGCGCGAGGCCCTGTCGTGGCGTCGCGGCATACACGAACACCTCGGTGTTCGCGGGCGTGCGGCTGCGGCCGGTCGTGCGCCGGGGCACCTGCACGGCCGCGCTCGTGCGCCCCTGCGCATCGCGGTACTCGATCGCGCCTTCGTGGAAGAGGTCCTTCACGTGCTCGCCGACCTCGGTCACGGCGAAGCGAAAGTCCGGCCGTTGCAGGCGAAGCTCGCGGGCCAGCTCACCGGAGCTGAAGCAGCGATCGTGCGTGACGCAGTGATCGATCAGAGTATAGAGCGCGTCCTGCCAGGTCCGCTCGGCTTGGAGCGAGGGCATCGGCGGGATAAACAGGGTGGGCGCGGCAGATGGAGTATTCATGGTGTTTCTCGAATCTCTCGGCTGGAAGCGAACCTATGAATCGAACGATCAAGCGATCGCCCCCTCGACCAGGTAGCGGATGCGCTGATAGTGGGGGTCGAACACGATGTGCTCGTCGTTGGCCAGCGAGCCGACGAAGTCGTCGAACGCGGCCACGCTGTCCTTGCCCTGCGGCGGCTTGTCCCACGACCCGCAGGACTTGGCCATGTAGGCGTCGCCCATGATCACGTCGGCCAGGAACATGAAGAAGCCGCGGCCCTTGATCCCGCCGCCGCGGCACCAGTAGCTGTTGCCGTGGCCGGTGTAGCCATAAGACTTGCGCCAATCGGTTGCGAAGTAGATGCCGTGCCCGAACGCGGCGCCGGTGATCTGCGCGCCGGGCAACGAACGCGGCAGGCGGAGGTTGCTCGCCAGGATCGGGTGAATGTTGACGGCCCGGGTCCCGTGAATCCCCAAGAACACGTTGGCGTGCTTGCCCGCCTCGCCGAGATCGGCCAGATCGCTGCGCTTGGCCGGCTGCAGGCGGGCGTAGTGGCGGAGCTTGGCCCCCTCGCGCTGCTTGGCGACCCGCTCGGCGGCGGCGACGAAGCCAGCGTCGCGGTCGGGCCGACGAACCTCGAACAGGTTCTTGATCACCAGCTTTCCGCCGATGTAGTCGTGACGATTGTTGCTCATCGCACGATAGGCCGCCGCCAGCCACTTGCCCTTGGTCGACTCGGGGTCGATCCAGGTCAGCGAAGCGTTCAGCAGCTTGTCAGGATCGATCTCCGGCTGGTCCTCGGGCGTGGCCTCGAGCGAGAAGTCCTCGTTCTCGAGCGCGGCCGTGAACGCGTCGAGATCGCTCTGAATCGCCAGGATGTTGGCCGATGACAGGATCGTCGAGAGCGCCCGCTGCTCCGCGTCAGCGCGGGTCGGGATCACGCGGGGGACCAGCGCGGCGACCAGCTTGGACAGATCGATCAGCTTGTCGTCGGCGATCTGCACGCGAGCGAGCCGCAGCTCCCAGGTGCTCTGGCTCTCGCCCTTGCGCTGCGGGTGGGCCTTCGAGAGCGCGGCGATCCGCTGCATCGCGAGCGGCAGCAGCTCATCGCGGACCTGCTCGATCGCCTTCATCGTCGGGATGATTCCGGTCGCCTGCGAGGCCGCGCGGGCATACTCGCGCGTACCACCCACGAGCGCCTTGGCCAGATCGATCACTTGCGGTTGATAATTGGAGACCGGCGCGAGCTTGGGCTGGCGGGCTGGCGCCTTGGCTTCGGGTTGCTTGGCGGCTGGCTTGGCGAGCCCGCTGTCGTCCTTGATCGCGTAGGCGTCCGGTAGCCCGCGCTCGCGGGTCGCCAGCGACTGCACGATGTAGGCGTCCTTCGACTTCCCCTGCTTGTCGACCTTCGCGGCCCAGATCACCTTGTCACCGACGCGCTTCTGCGTGAGCCGCGAGAGGTTCTTGCTCACGCATTGCTGGCGAAACACCGCCCGCGCCTCGCTCTCGTCGGCGCAGCGCATGAACATGAAGTCCATCGCGCTCTTGGGCGAATCGTTGGTCCAGCTGCGACCGCCGCTGATCCGGCCCCACTCGGTGTATACGAACCATTGACCGCGAGCCTCGAGCACCCCGGCGTGGTAATACTTCGAGCTGTTGCGTTCTTCGAATTGATTGACTGAGGCCATGTCGGCGATACCGACCTCTTGGTCGAAATCACCTTGGTCACGGGCGGGGCGACCCTGATAGCTAAAATCGCTGGGTTGGAAGCCGGCGGGGATCTGCTTGCGGGCGAACTTGACGGGCATGGCGGTAGCTCGAATACGTGGGTGAATCGATTGAATGGGCCGTGTGCGTGAGAGGTCCTCGGCCCGACCTGCGACCAGGTTGCCCGATGCCGCCCGGACGGTCAGCTACGGTGGGGTCACCGGGGGATCACGCTCGAGCTATCCCTAACCGATTGTTACCGTTGGCGAGCAGCGACCGCTCGGCTAATCTTGATAGAGGGACCGTGGCCGGTCCCTC
>CBFGLP010001323.1:0-2851 GCA_965649595.1 uncultured Myxococcales bacterium
ATCTCTTCCAGCTGACCTTCCGCTTCTACATCGGCAGCGCCCACGATCCGGTGCTCGCCAAGGGACTCGCGCTGTGGGGTCGAGCCGGCGTCGGCGAGTTGGATCTCGAGGGCTACAAGCGGGCGATGTTCTATGACGCGGCGGGCATGTCGGTCGACTGCCGACGCCAGCAGACCGACCTCACGATCGCCGGTCGAGCCGAGGTGCTCGAGCGGGTGCTCCCACGCATCGAGCAGCGCCTACGCGCGCCAGTGCTCGGCGAGGACGAGCGAGCGCGCTGGGCCGAGGACGTGGTCGGCAAGCGGCAGCAACGGCGCGAGACCGCCGACTTCAAGCTCGCGGTGCTCAAGCAATGGGCGCTGCGCGGACACGAGAGCCCCTACCTGATCGAGGCGCTGACCAACGAGCAGGTGCTCTCGCTGCGGCTGCCCGACCTCGAGGCGGGGCCCCGCTCGCTGCTCGATCGCGCGCGCACGACGATCTATGCCGGCCCGCACTCGCGCGCCGAGCTGGTCGATCGGCTCGGCCTCCACGACCGATCGTTCACGCCGGCGCCCGAGCACACGCCGGTGCACTTCCGCGAGCTCTCGGGCACGCAGATCTTCTTGCTCCACCACGAGGCTGCGCAGGCGAAGATCGAGCTGATGATCCCCGGCGAGCCCTACACGACCGAGCGCTCGGCCGAGTATCGGCTCTTCCACGAGTACGTCGGCGGACCGGCGGGCTTGATCTTCCAGGAGATCCGCGAGTCACGAGGCCTCGCCTACGCGGCCCAAGGAGGCCACACAGCCGGGGCCCAGCTCGGTGATCAGAACCTGTTCTGGGCGTCGGTCGGCAGCCGAGCCGATCGCACGGCTGACGCCGTCGCCCTGCTGCTCGGGCTGTTCCGCGCGCTGCCGGTGCAGGAGCGACGCTTCGCCCGTTCACGTCGCTCGGCGCTGGAGAAGCTGGTCGGTGCTCGGGTTCGCTTTCGCGGTTATGGCCTCACCGCCGAGACTTGGCGCCTGCGCGGGCTCGATCATGATCCACGCCCCTCGCTGCTCGACAAGCTGCGCGCGAGCGAGCTGTCCGATCTGCTCCGCTTCGCGGCGCCCTTGGCAACCGCCGGGATCGCCGTGGCGATCATCGGTGACACCACGCGCATGGATCTCGCCGCGCTCGCGCGGCTCGGCAGCGTCGAGCAGCTGCGCTTGGATGACCTATCGGCCTATTGACAATCCATTGGCCGAGCCGATGACGTGTCGACCGAGCCGGTGCACGCTCGGCGCATGACCAGCTCCAGCACGATGTTCGAGCGAGCGCTCGAGCGGCTCGCCGCGACCGGCCCCGAGTTTTGCGGCGGGCTGTCCAACCACGCTCCGATGGCCGTCGAGGCGCTGCACCACCTCGGCCGCGACGAGGTCATCCCCGAGTGGCTCGAGGCCTATGCGCACAAGCTCGAGCCCGCCCCCCAGCCGAGCGGCGAGCCGCCGCGCCTGGGATCGATCGCTAGTGAAGCCGACTGGGCGCGGCTCTTCGAGCGCGAGCTGGCCGAGCACGACTGGCGGCGCGTGGTCCAGCGCTGGGTCCCGCAGCTCGCTCCGGGCGTGTTCGCTGCCGCCACGCATGGCCTGCTGCGCACCGCCCACGCGATCCGTTCGCTGCGCGAGGCCGACACACCGCTGCGACGGCGCGAGCTGGCCGAGGGGCTCGCGTACTGGGCTGCCAGCTACCAGACCCTACCAGGGATCGTGCGAGCGCGTGGCCAACGAAGCGCCGCCGAGCTGCTCGCCACGCTGCCCGCGATCTCCCGCTCGGAGAGCTTCCTGATCACTGACGGGATCCACGACATCGATCGCGTGCCCGAGCTTGCGCTGCACCTGTCCGAGCTCGATCCCGCCGAGCTCGAGCCCGGCCGCCTGCTCGCCGCGTTCGCCCTCTGGGCAGGCGCCGGAGCCAGCGTGTCCGCGATCGTCCACGTCCACGTGCTGACCTCGACCGTCGCGCTCTTGCAGCTCGAGGATCTGCTCGACCCGCTCGATCTCCGCGACCTGCTGACCCATGCCTGGCACGCGGGCGCGGCCTTGATCGCGACCTGGCGCCCCGCCTCGCCGCTGCCCGGAGACCCCCAGCCACCGGACCGCGAAGCCCTGATCACGAGGGCGATCGCCTGCGCCGACGAGCACGGGATCAAGCTCGTCGACGCGTGCCTAACCGCGTTCGATCGGTTCGCCGAACCGAGCTTGCTGCACGCCGCGGATACGCTGCTGCGGGCGATCGAGCGACACGCCTGACCAGGCTTGCGAGCGGCCCCGGACTGGGGCGATCGTTTCGGCCCAAGCGATGGCGACCAGCAAGAAGACCACCAAGAAGGCGAGCGCCAAGAAGGCCTCGGGCGACGGAGCCGGAGCCAAGAAGGCGGCCAAGAAGACCACCCGGCGCAAGAAGGCCGAAGCCGGCTCGCGCGGCCTCGAGCCGAGCGAGGTCGCGGAGGGCGAGGCTCCAGCCAGCGTCGAAGCGCTGGCCGAGCAGGTCGGCGAAGACGGCGGCAGCGTGCTCGCTCGCTACCGCGATCCGATCGGCGGCCACTGGCAGCTGCTCGTGAGCCTCCCGATCGACAAGCTCAACCCGAGCCCCTTCCAGCGCGACCTCTCGGCCACGCACGCCAAGCGCATGACCGAGGTGATCGACAAGCTCGACCGGTTCCTCGATCCGGTGATCACCGTGCGGACCGACGAGGGCGAGTACTGGACGCCGAACGGCCTCCACCGCCTGACCGCGATGAAGCAGCTCGGCGCCAAGAGCATCATCGCGCTGCTCGTGCCCGACTTCGCGGTCGTCTACAAGATCCTCGCGCTCAACACCGAGAAGG
>CBFGLP010001324.1:0-2038 GCA_965649595.1 uncultured Myxococcales bacterium
GAAGGGCCCGATCCTCTGCCTGGCCGGACCGCCTGGCGTCGGCAAGACCTCGCTCGGCAAGAGCATCGCCCGAGCGATCGGCCGCTCGTTCGTTCGCATCAGCTTGGGTGGTGTGCGTGACGAGGCCGAGATCCGCGGCCACCGGCGCACCTACGTCGGCTCGCTGCCGGGTCGGCTGATCCAGGCGCTCAAGCGGGCCGGCACCAACAACCCGGTCATCGTGCTCGACGAGATCGACAAGCTCGGCCACGACTTCCGCGGTGATCCGGCCTCGGCCCTGCTCGAGGTGCTCGACCCCGAGCAGAACCACACCTTCTCGGATCACTACCTCGAGGTCCCCTTCGACCTCTCGCGGGTGATGTTCATCGCGACCGCGAACACGATCGACCCGATCCCGCCCGCGCTCAAGGACCGGCTCGAGATCCTCGAGCTGCCCGGCTACACGCGGCAAGAGAAGCTGGCGATCGCCCGCCGCTTCCTGCTGCCCAAGCAGATCAGCGAGCACGGGCTCGAGCGCGACGACTTCAAGCTGCGCTTCAGCGACGAGGCGGTTATGGAGATCGTCGACAGCTACACGCGCGAGGCTGGTGTCCGCAACTTGCAGCGCGAGATCTCTTCGATCGTGCGAGGCGTCGCCGTCGAGTTCGTCGAGGAGCAGGTGGCCGGTGAGGTCGTGATCGATGCGGACGACGTGCCCGAGTACCTCGGCCCGCAGAAGTTCTTGCCCGAGATGGCCGAGCGGACCGCTACGCCGGGCGTCGCCACGGGCCTCGCTTGGACGCCGACCGGCGGCGAGATCATGTTCATCGAGGCGACCGCGATGCCGGGTAAGGGCGGGCTGATGCTCACCGGCCAGCTCGGCGACGTAATGAAGGAGTCGGCTCAGGCAGCGATGAGCTACCTCAAGAGCCACCTCGATCAGCTCGACATCGACAAGAGCAAGCTCGACGATCGCGACATCCACGTGCACGTGCCCGCGGGTGCCATCCCCAAGGACGGACCCTCGGCTGGCGTCGCCATCTTCTCCGCGCTGGTGTCCTTGCTCACGGGCCGCTGCGTTCGAGCCGACGTGGCCATGACTGGCGAGATCACCCTGCGCGGCCTCGTGCTCCCGGTCGGCGGCATCAAGGAGAAGATGCTCGCGGCCCACCGCGCTGGCATCAAGCGCGTGATCCTGCCCGAGCGCAACCAGAAGGACGTGGTCGACGTGCCGGAGGAGATCCGGCAAGACATGACGATCCTCTGCGTGAAGAACGTGCACGACGTGGCCGAGCACGTGTTCGAGCGCCCGGTCATCCCCGCCGACGCGACCCCCGAGGTCACTCCGACCGAAGGCGCTCGCGGCGAGCCGCCCGCCACGGCCGCCACCTGAGCGCGGCTTTTGCGGACCGCCGGGCCCTGGGAGTCCCATCCCCGGGCCCGCGGCCCTTGGTTGCGAGCGACCACTTCGTTCGGTCGCTCGAGGCGCTGCGACCCGGTGCATTTTCCGGGCCCTTCCGCCTGCTCGGGCCGCTCGCCGGCCGATTGACATGCGAGAACCGGGCCTTACTCTGCGCCCGTAACGCTTCCCGGCCTTGTGGGCTCGAGAGGGAAGCAGAAGTCCCCCGGCCCGTACGGGCCACAAGTCCGAGAAAGGTCAGAGTTCCACAATGGGCAAGATCATCGGTATCGACCTCGGCACGACCAACTCCGTCGTCTGCGTGATGGAGGGCAGCGAGCCGAAAGTCATCCCCAACGAAGAGGGCGGTCGCACGACCCCGTCGGTGGTGGCCTTCGAAGCGAACGGCAACGTCCTCGTCGGCCAGCAGGCGCGGCGCCAGGCGATCACCAACCCCGAGAACACCGTCTACTCGGTCAAGCGCTTCATGGGCATGGGCATCGACTCGTCGTCGCACGAGGTCAACCGGGTGCCCTACAAGGTCGTCAAGGCGCCCAACGGCGACGCGCACATCTCGATCCGCGGCAAGGCCTACTCACCGCCCGAGATCAGCGCGCGCATCCTGATGAAGCTCAAGAAGGCCGCCGAGGACTACCTCGG
>CBFGLP010001325.1:0-2966 GCA_965649595.1 uncultured Myxococcales bacterium
CGGAGCGCCGATCGTAAAGACGTCGGACAGATACATCGCGAGCGGGTCGTCGACCTTCTCGCCGATCCGAAAGCCCGGGATCGGCGAGGTGGGACATGCGATCGCGTCGCAGCGCTCGAACGCCGCCGCGTAGTCGCGCGCGATCTTGGTCCGCACCTTCATGGCTTGGCCGTAGTACTCGGCGTAGGAGTCGGCTCGCAGCACGAAGGTGCCGAGCAGGATCCGCCGCTTGACCTCGGCCCCGAACCCGTCGTGACGGGTCGCGCGGTAGGTGTCGAGCAGCGAGTCCCGACCGACGCGCAAGCCGTAGCGGACGCCGTCGTAGCGGGCGAGGTTGCTGCTCGCCTCGGCGGTCGCGACCACGTAGTAGCAAGCCACGGCGAACTCGAAGTGCGGCAGCTCGATGTCGATCAGCTCGGCCCCGGCGTCGCGGAGCAACACGAGCGAGCGCTCGAACGCCGCGCGGACGTCGGGGTCGAGGCCCTCGAGCTGCATCGCCGCGCGGTGGATGCCGATCCGCACGCCCGTAAGCCCGCGCTCGGCCCCCTCGCGCACGCTCGCGAGGTAGTCGGGCACCGGGTCGTGCAAGCTGGTGGTGTCGTTGGGATCGTGCCCGGCGATCACCTGCAGCGCGAGCGCCGTGTCGGCGACGGTGCGGGTCAGCGGCCCGGCCTGATCGAGGCTCGACGCGAACGCGATCATTCCAAAGCGCGAGACTCGGCCGTAGGTCGGCTTCAAGCCGACGAGGTTGCACAGGCTCGCCGGCTGGCGAATCGAGCCGCCCGTGTCGGTCCCCAGCGCGAGCGCGCACGAGCGGGCCGCGACCGCGGCCGCGCTGCCACCCGAGCTGCCGCCCGGGACGAACTCGAGCGCCCAGGGGTTGTGGACCGGGGAAAAGGGGGTGTTCTCGTTGGACGAGCCCATCGCGAGCTCGTCCATCGCCAGCTTTCCGAGCAGCACGGCTCCGGCCTGCTCGAGCCGAGCTGCGTGGGATCCTTGGTAGGGCGGGATCCAGCCAGACAAGATCTTCGACCCCGCGCAGGTCTCGATCCCCTTGGTGACGAAGATGTCCTTGAGCCCGATCGGTACGCCGGCCAAGGGCCCGAGCGCGTCGCCTCGCGTGCGGGCCTGGTCGATCTGCTCGGCGCGCGCGAGCGCGAGCTCGGGGGTCGTGCGCAGGTAGGCGTGGATCGAAGGCTCGGTGGCCTCGATCTGCTCGAGGAACGCGAGCGTGACCTGCTTGGCCGAGAGCTCTCCTTGCCGGATCGAGGTGGCCAAGTCGAGGGCCGAGAGCGAGAGGATCTTGTCGTGGGCGGTCACGGTCAGTCTTCCTTGAACTTCGGCACCACGACCATGCGACCGCGGTGGACAGGCACGCCCGCGAGCGCGTCGTCGACCGCGAGCATCGGACCGACGCTGTCATCACGCAGGCCCGAGGCCTCGCGCTCGACGGACAGGTACTCGGGCACACCTTCGACGTCGACGCTCTGCAGCTTGCGGATGTACGAGAGGATCGACGCGAGCTGGTCGCCGAAGGTGCTGGCCTCGTGATCACCGAGCTCGAGCCGAGCGAGATCGGCGAGCTCCCGTGCGAGGTGCGTGGGGTCTTGCGTGGCCATCCGGCGCGGAGGGTAGCAAGGCCCGTCAGGGTGTCGGGTGGTTGATGGTGGGTGAGGGGAGCGGACCTGGCGGTTCCTGCGCTGGTCCGCACGGAGAAGCTCACGAACGAGCCGCCCTCGCCAGCGAAGCGGCGACTCGGACCAGCGTGGCGCGAGCCGGGGCAAGTCGCGCGTGCGTCTGCGATCGAGCGGCTTTGCTGACAGGTCCGACGAGGCGCGATATCCCTACCAGGCCGTGGCGCGTCGATCCTCACCGGCTGCGTGGCTGCTGGCCGCGATTGTCATCGCGGCGGCGGGCTGCGCAGAAGAGCAAGTCGAGAGCCGCTTCGGTGTGCTCGACAGCGAGCCGCAGGTCGAGGGCAGCGTCGGGCAGCTCGGTCGCATCCACCTGATCTTGCAGCCGCGGCCCGACGAGCTCGAGCCCGAGCCACAACTTCAAGTCCAGGCCCGCTTCGTCGAATACCGCAACGTCGCCGAGGCGTTCGTGCGCGCGCGGGCCAAGCTCCCGCTCGCGGCCTGGGAGCAGCTCGAGCCCGGTCAGTGCAGCGCCAGCGCGAGCTTGCAGCCAGGCCCTGCGCCCGCGCCCGAAGGCGGCGACCCGGAGGTCTCGCTGATCGACGCGGGCGAGCTTCGAGTTCAGCTCGGTGCGCGTGACCTCGTCGTGCCCTTGGTGCTGGTGCCCGACATCCTGCCTTGGCTGTCGGGCGTCGAGTACGTGCACGTCGACGATCGCCTGCCCGACCTCGCGCTCGAGCCCGACGGGAGCGCGCCGGTCAGCGTGTCGATCGACGGCACCGCCGAGATGGGGCTCGAGACCTTCACCGCCAGCATGCGCCTGCCGGTCGCGCTCGAGCTGCAGGCCGCGAGCACGACCGCCGATCGACTGACGATCGATTGGCAGCCGGCGGGCAACGACGAGACCAACATCGTGCTCGAGCTGCAGGCCTTCGCCATGAGCGACGGCTCGCTCGAGCCGAGTGGCGAAGAGATCACTTGCTTGGTGGCCGACAGCGGCCGCGCGGCGCTCGAGCTCGACCGGCTCGAGCGAGCGGGCTTGGCCACGAGCTCGACGACCAGCTCGGCTCAGCGGGCCGAGCTGCTGCGGGTGGTTGCGAGCCGCTACGAGAGCGTGACCTTCGACATCGGCGCGTTCACGGGCGTCGAGGTGATCGTCGAGCTCCGCGATCAGCGGACGCTCCCCTTGACGACCGCGTTCGCGAGCGAGCCGGACAAGCCGCTCGGATCCGACGTGGTGCCGAGCGAGCCCGCTGTCGAGTGAGTCGGTCTCCTCGGTCGAGGGGAGGCGGCTACCATTCGCCGCCATGCCGAGCACCTATCGTGCTGCCC
>CBFGLP010001326.1:0-11556 GCA_965649595.1 uncultured Myxococcales bacterium
CCGGCGACCTGCTGCAGCACCGCGCCCGCGCAGGTGCCCAGCGACGAGGCCAAGATCCGCTCCCAGGGCAGCCAGCGGCGGGGACCGCCGACGTGCTCGCTGCACAGCACACCCGCGAGGCGTCGGTTCACGTAGATCGGCGCGTCGAGCAGAGCGCCGACCCCGAACGCCGGCAGGTAGCCGGCCGCGAACTCGCAGGTGCGCGGGTCCGTGTAGGCGTCGTCGGCCGCCATGACCTCGCCGCGCTGGATCGCCTCGAAATAGCGCGGCGCTTCGTCGACGTGAATCGTGCTGCCCGCGACGTGGCGATCGTCGCGGGTCCCTCGGCCCGGACGGGTCGACGAAGCCACTCGGCCCGGACGGGCCGACCCCGCAATGTAGAGATCCAAGCAGCGCAATCGCTCGCGCTGCTCCTGGAATTCCCACAGCCCGACTCGCGCGACCCGTAGCACGCGAGCGACCGTCTCGGTCAGCTCGGCCAACGCCTCGGACGCATCCCCCTGCTCGAGCCCGTGATCGCCGAGCAGACGATCCAGCAATTGTCGCTGGGGCTCGAGCACCTTGCGAAAATCACCGGCGCGAGCCGCCTCGAGATAGGCAGCCTCGTCGAATGCGAGCATTGATGCACCCTCCTGATCGTTGACGCGACGCAAATCCATGCGTCGTCGCGTCAGCATAGGTGGATTCCGATGCGCTGTCGAGCGCGCCGCAATGCGCTCGCTCATTACTATCTCGAATGCGGGGCTCTATCCAATCATCGGTTGGGCACGATCGTGAAATTCAATCGTCGACTGCACACACGAACCATCGTGGAGCGGTCGGCTCATCCAAGGCCGCAGCGGCGAGCCGTGCACGAGCCATGGATTTGCGAGGTCGGGCCCGGCCGCTCGCAGGGCCAGACCTCGGGTTGACGCGCTCGGGGGCGGGTGGAGATACTCGCCTCGGCGCGGGCCGAACGACCCGATGACCTCAGCCGTGAGCGGAAGGGCCAAACTCCACGCGGATCTCGACGGGCTCGTCGGCACCGTCATCCATGATCGCTACCGGGTCGAGGCGCTGCTCGGCGTCGGAGGCATGGGGGCGGTGTTTCGCGCCCACCACCTCGGCCTGCGCCGGGACGTCGCGCTCAAGGTCCTGCACCCGGAGATCGGTCGCGACGAGGCGGTGTCCAAGCGCTTCGATCGCGAGGCGACCAGCGCCTCGCGCCTCGACCACCCCAACTGCGTGCGCGTGACCGACTTCGGCACGACCGAGAACGGCACGAAGTACCTGGTGATGGAGTTCCTCGCTGGCCACGAGCTGAAGGACTCGCTCGGCAAGGCGCTGCCACCAGCCGAGGCGGTGCGGATCGCCATCCAGATCTTTCAAGGCCTCGAGCACGCCCATCACTTCGGCGTGGTTCACCGCGATCTCAAGCCCGAGAACATCTACGTCACCACCGACTTTCGCGGGCACGAGGTGGTCAAGATCGTCGACTTCGGGATCGCCAAGCTGATCGACGAGCAGGGCGCACAAGAGAAGCTGACCCGCGCAGGGCTGGTGTTCGGAACGCCCCGCTACATGTCCCCGGAGCAGGCATCCGGCGGAAAGATCGACGAGCGCACCGACCTCTACGCGGCCGGGCTGATCCTCTACGAGATGCTCCGCGGCGACGTGCCCTTCGTCGCCGACGAGCCGGGTCAGCTCCTGCGCATGCAGATCCTCGCCCCGCCGCCGCCGCTGCCCGCGAGCGTGCCCCCAGCGCTGGCCAAGGTCGTCGACAAGCTGCTCGAGAAGGCCAAGTCCGATCGCTACTCCAGCGCGCGCGAGGTGATCGACGCGCTCGGGTCGATCGAGCGCGAGCTGAGCTCGCTGCCCGCCCCTGCCCCTGCGCCAGCGCCCGTCGTGGTGCCGACTCCGGCGAGCTCGCCGACCCACGCGACGAGCAGCGGACGCAGCCAGTCGAGCTGGCAGCCGGTTGCTCCCACGAGCTCGCTCCCGCCGGCTCCGCCTCCTCCGGCTGCGGGCATGTCGGGGATCCACGGGACCGTGCCGCCTCCTCCGGCTGCGCCCTCGCTGCCGGGGACGCCAGTCGCAGCCGTCGCGGTCGGAGCGTCGACCAGCTCGCACCCCACCATGCCGACGGGCTTGGCCCCGACCATCCCCGCCAGCTCGCAGCACAGCTCACAGACAGCACCGACGGTAGAGAGCGCGCGCTCGAGTGGCTCGCGCTCGGCCACGACCGATCCCTCGATCAGCTCCGCAGGAGTCAACCGGTCCACGCACCCGAGCACACCCGTCGTGGTCGTGCCCGCGCCCACGCCGACGAGCTCCCGCAAGGCTTGGCTGCCCTGGGCGATCGTCGGTGTAGCGATCTTCGTCGCGCTGATGGCCGTCGGCGCGTTGCTCTCGGCGAGCGAGGACACGCCCGATTCGACCTCGGCGCCGGGGAGCTCGACCAGCCCGTCCGCGACATCGTCCAGCGAGGCTCTCATAGGAAGCGACGATGCCTCCGACTCCGCGAGCGCGCGCGAGCTGGAGGAGCAGCGCGAGGCGGCGAAGAAGCGCGAAGAGATGCTGCGCGAGGAAGCTAAGCGGCGCGAAGAGAAGAAGCGCAAGAAGCACAAAGGCAAGGGCGACTGAGCGGGTCCGATCGGGCCCAAACCCGACACGGACCCGCCACAGGCGATCAGGCACAGGGCCCGCAGGAGAGGCCGCCGTTACACTCTTCGAGCGCGATCTCGTCCGGGCACTCGAGCGTGCACGTGCCACTGCCCGGGCACTCGATCGCACACGGCCCGGTGCACACGAAGGCGCAGTCACCCGAGCCAGTGCACCGACCTAGGCTGCCGGGGCCCATCAGCACCGCGCAATTGCCCGAGCCCGTGCACTCCGACACGCAGTCGTCACCGCACTCGAAGTCGCAGTTGCCCGAGCCGGCGCACTGCAAGTCGCACTCGGAGGTGCAGTTGATCGCACAGTCGCCCGAGGCGGGGCAGATGCAGTCGTTGCCCGCACACTCGCACTCACCGTCCTCGCAGAGCACCGCGGGAGGGTCGACGCAGCCCAGCCCGACGCCGAAGGAGAGCCCGCAGACGAACGCCCAGCGCTTCGCTTGTTGCACGGTCCGGAGGCTATCACTCGGTCGCTAGCGACTTCCACCGAGACGATTGAGCCGTGACGTCGACGACTGGACGGACGCCGAGATCGGGATCAACAGATCGACTTGGAACGAGCAAACAGAGATCGCGATAACCGAATGGGCCCAATTCGGCGTTGGCGAGTCATACGGAGGCGCATCGAGCATGGCCCGATGCGCCTTCGTGTGGCTCAATCACTCGCACACTTCGTTGGGCACGTCGCACGAGTCGCTCATGCAATCGCCATTGAGCGCACAGGGCGATCCAGGCTCGCCGGTCTGACAGGTGTCGACGAGATCCGAGCAGAACGGCGCCTCGACGCCACAGTCGTTGTCGCTCTCGCAGCTGTCGTCGAGGCTGCCGTCGTAGCATTGCCCGTCGACGCAGAAGGGCGAGCCCATCGCGCAGTCACCGTCATTCTCGCAGGGATCCCCCTCCGCGCCCTCGTGGCACTGCTGCTGCACGCAGAAGAGCGGATCGGCGCAATCGCTGTCGAACGAGCAGGCGTCCCCGAGCTCGCCGTCGGAGCACAGGCTCTCGTAACAGAAGGGCGCATCGATGCCGCAGTCGGTGTCGAATTCGCATGGGTCGTCCTCGCTGCCGTCCCAGCATTGGTTGTTCACGCACGCGGGCGCGAACTCGCTGCAATCGTCGTTGCCGTCGCAAGAGTCGGTCTCGCTGCCGTTCCAGCACACGTTCTGCACGCACGCCGGAGCCTCGGCCGGGCAATCGTTGTTGAACTCGCACGCACCACCCTCGCCGGGCGAGAGGCAGCCCGAGGTCACGATCGCGTCGCAGGTAGCGTTGCAGCTCAAGCTGCCGCCGGTGAAGTCGCCGAGGTCCTCGCAGACCTGCCCGTCGAATTCCTCGCCGTCGCAGGCCTCGGCGCCCTCGATCATGCCGTTGCCGCAGGTCGCCTCCATCTGGCACGCGCCGGTGTCGAACATGCAGGTGTCGTCGCAGGCCAGCTCGCCGCCGGAGAAGCCGAGGTCGACGCAGGTCTGACCGCCGAGGTCGGCACCCTCGCACTGCTCCTCGCCCTCTATCACCGCGTCGCCACACAGCGACCCAGTCTCGGTCTCGGCCGTCTCCGTAGCGTCCGCGGTCTCTGCGGTCTGTGTGTCCTCCGCAGTGTCGGTCGCGGTCGTGGTGACCTCGTCCGTGGCCGTGTCCGTCTCGGTGGCTGTCTCCGTGCCAGCCTCGTCGGCTTCGCCCTCGGTGGGTTCGGACTTGCAAGCGAGCGCGCCGGTGAGCGCGAGAACCAAGCAAAGGGAGCGTTGGGGAGCATTGCGCATCATGCAGCGATCGTAGGTTCCGCCTAGCTCGGGTGACGACTGGCGGAATCGCCAGCACGCGTGGAAGCACGTTCGGCGGCTCGTGTGGGGTAGTTGCTTGACAACATGCTCGACAAACCCGCGCTCGGTCTTGCGCGAATAGGCGCGAACAAGCTCACACGGACTGACGCCCCCCTCGGCCACGGCACCCTTGTCCGCTTCGCGGGCGCCGGCCTACCGTCCCCTCGACATGCCTGCGCAGCTCGACAGCTATTTGCAAGGTTCCTGGTTGGCTGGAGAGGGCGATCCCGTCGCTCTGCTCAACCCGGCCACCGAAGCAACCGTCGCGACGATCCGCCCGATCCGAAGCTCGCTGGCTCAGGCCGTCGAGTGGGGGCGCAAGGTCGGCGGAGCGAGCCTCCGCGCACTGAGCTTCGAGGAGCGCGGCGAGCTGCTCGAGCGGATGGCCAAGGCGATCCACGAGCAGCGCGAGGAGCTGATCGCTATTGCGGTCGCCAACGGCGGCAACACCCGGGGTGACGCAAAGTTCGACATCGACGGCGCGATCGCGGTGCTGGCCCACTACGCCGAGCTCGCGCGCAAGCTCGGCGATCAACCGTGGGTCGTGCTCGACGAGGCCGAGCCGATCTATCGCGGCTCGAAGATCCGTGCCGAGCACGTGCTGGTCCCCCGTCGCGGGCTGGCCGTGCACATCAACGCGTTCAACTTCCCGGCCTGGGGGATGATCGGCAAGGCGGCCGTGAGCCTGCTGGCCGGAGTGCCGGTGCTGAGCAAGCCGGCGACCAGCACCGCGTGGCTGGCCCACCGGATCTTCCAGCTGCTGCACGACAAGGACCTGATCCCGGCCGGCAGCTTCCAGCTGCTGATGGGCTCGGCGGGCGACCTGCTCGATCAGCTCGGCCCGCAGGACGTGGTCGCGTTCACCGGCTCGCAGGCGGTCGGCAACCAGATCAAGACCCACCCGAACGTGGTCGCCCGCGGCGTGCGGGTCAACCTCGAGGCCGACAGCCTCAACGCGGTGATCGTCGGGCCCGACGTGCCGCAAAGCGGCGAGCTCTTCGATCTGCTGATCCGCGATCTGGTCATCGAGCTGACCCAAAAGGCCGGTCAGAAGTGCACGGCGACCCGGCGCGTGCTCGTGCCCGAGAGCACGCTCGAGGCCGTCCGCGAAGCCCTGACCGATCGGCTCGCCACGCTCGAGATCGGCGACCCCGAGGGCAAGTCGGTCCGCATGGGCCCGCTGACCTCGGCCAGCCAGCTCGCCGACGCGCGCGAGGGTGTCGGCTTGCTCGCCCGCGACGCCGAGATCGTCCGTGGAGACCCACAGCGGCGCAGCGGCTTCGTCGGCGTGGCCGAGGGCCAAGGCTTCTTCCTCGAGCCGATCGTGCTGCAGGCCAAGCCCGAGCGGGTCCACGCGGCCGACGCTGCGTTCCATCGCCACGAGGTGTTCGCCCCCGTCACCACGCTGATCCCCTACGACGGCGAGCTCGCCAGCGCAGCGCAGATCATCGGGCTCGGCGGCGGCAGCCTGGTCAGCACGATCTACAGCGACGATCGCAAGTGGCTGGGCGAGGCGGTCACCGAGATCGGCGCTTGGCTCGGCCGCCTGGTCGTCGCCAACGAGAAGTCCGCGGGCGCCTCGATGTCGCCCGGCTGCGTGTTCCCGGTCGCCAACCATGGCGGGCCCGGGCGGGCTGGCGGCGGCGAGGAGCTGGGCGGTCGCCACGGGCTCGCGCTCTACATGCAGCGCGTGGCCGTGCAGGGCGGCGCCAGCCAGCTCGCCCGCCTGCTCGACGGCAAGTGAGCCCACCATGACCAAGCCTCGCTGGACCGTCGACGACATCCCCGATCTGCGCGGCAAGCTGGCGGTCGTCACCGGGGCCAACAGCGGCCTCGGCCTGGCGACCGCCCGCGCGCTCGCTCGCAAGGGCGCCAAGGTGGTGCTCGCGTGCCGCAGCCAGGACAAGGCCGAGCAGGCGATCGCGTCGCTCATGGCTGACCTCGAGCGGCTGGACGAAGATCAGCTCGAGTTTCGCAGCCTCGATCTCGCCGACCTCGACTCGGTTCGGAGCTTCGCCGAGGGCATCGCCAATACGCACGGCAAGCTCGACTTGCTGATCAACAACGCCGGGGTGATGGCCCTGCCCTACCGCAAGACCGCGCAGGGGTTCGAGATGCAGCTCGGCACCAACCACCTCGGTCACTTCGCGCTGACCGGGCGCTTGCTGCCGCTGCTGCTCGCTGCCCCGGCGGCTCGCGTGGTGACGGTCTCCAGCCACATGCATCGAGTCGGCAAGATCCGCTTCGATGACCTGCACTTCGAGCGCGGCTATCGAAAGCTGGCCGCCTACGGGCAGAGCAAGCTGGCCAACCTGCTCTTCACCTACGAGCTGCAGCGCCGGCTCGAGCGGGCGCGCGCGCGGGTGATCGCCGTCGCGGCGCATCCCGGCTACTCGGCCACGGACCTGCTGCAGCGAGGCCCGCGCGCGCGCTTCTTCTCGCTAGGAAATCGCTTGATGGCCCAAGGGGCAGAGCAAGGCGCCCTCCCCAGCCTGCACGCCGCGACCGCCCCCGAGGTCCAAGGCGGAGAATACTATGGTCCCGGTGGGCTCATGGAGCTCAAGGGCCATCCGATCAAGGTCCGATCCAATCGGCGCTCGCACGATCGCGCGGTGGCCGAGCGACTATGGAGTGTCTCCATCGAGCTAACCGGCGTCGACTTCGACGCGCTCGGTGCCTAGCCAGCTCGTCAGATGGCGAGCTAGCCACCAGCCTGGGCACATTCACGGCGGCGGTGATCGGGTGCTCGGGAACCGCCCGATCACGTGATTTGGAGCGCCATCACCAGCCAATCGCTCCCGCTCGTGTCATAGGCTATTGGCGATGCACGAGGCCCCTGTCATTCTTCGTGGTGAAAATCATCGGTTAGCTGGCTTTCTCAGCATTACCTTTATTACTGGCTGTCCGACCGATTCAGCTCCGGATCCCACGACGGTCCTGGAGTTCGAATGTAACGTCACGAAGATGTTTGAAGAGCGCTGCGGCGGATCGAGCTGTCACAGCCCGGGCGAGTCGACCGCCGCGGGGCTCGATCTCACCTCGCCGGGGGTCGAAGATCGCGTGACCGAGGTGCCCGGTGCCAGCTGCATGGGGATCCTCGCAAGCCCAGCGGATCCCGAGGGCAGCCTCCTCTATCAAAAGGTCGCGGGCGTGCCGACCTGCGGCGCCCGAATGCCGATCGAAGGTGAGCCGCTGACCGAGGACGAGCAGATCTGCTTGCGCGACTGGATCTCCGGGCTGCTGCCCGCGATCGCGGAGGAAGACGACAGCAGCGACGACTGTCCCGGGTGCATGTGCCAGCCCGATATGGTCGAGAATTGTTACGATGGCCCGCCACAGACCGCCAACGTGGGCATCTGCAAGGGCGGCACGCATATCTGCGGCCCCGATGGCATGAGCTGGGGTGCTTGCGAAAGCCAGGTTGTCCCGCACGGCGAGAACTGCCTCACGCCAGAGGACGAAAACTGCGATGGCTCGACCCCCGAGTGCTCGGACGTGTGGAGCCTCGGGTTCGGCGACGAGCTCACGCAGAGCATGCGCAGCATCGCGGTCGACTCGGAGGGCAACGTATACAGCCTCGGCGACTTCGAGGGCGTCGTGAGCTTCGGCGGCGATCCGCTGGTCGCGACCCAATTGGCCAAGGCCGATCTCGTGATCGCCAAGCACGACCACTACGGCAACCCGATTTGGAGTCAACGCTACGGGGACAATTCGAACCAGTACGGGGCCAAGCTCATCATCGATGAGCAGGACAACCTGATCGTCTTGGCACGAATCTACGGGAGCATTGATTTCGGCGACAAGAAGATCTCGAGTGATGGCTCGGACATCGCGGTCTTCAAGCTCGACAGTGATGGCAATCACCTGTGGAGCCGCATCTATGGCGACGAGAACCCCGACCGCGCCGAGCGAATGGTGGTCGACAGCCAAGGCGACGTCATCCTGACCGGCGCGTTCACGACATCGGTCGAGTTTGATGATGACGTTTTCACGACCTCCGGTATGCGCGACGCGTTCGTGCTCAAGCTCGACGGAGCGACCGGCGACCACGTGTTCTCGCGTCAGATCGGCGACGTGGGAGACGACTACGGCTCGGGGGTCGGCGTCGACGCCAACGACGACATCTTCATCACGGGCCGCTTCCAGGGCTCGATCGAGCTCGGCCAGGAGCTGACCAGCACGGGCGGTTCGGACATCTATCTGGCCAAGCTCGACCCGGATGGCGCGGTGCTGTGGAGCACGAGCTACGGCGGTGACGGTGAGGATGGGCCGCACGATCTCGCGATCTCCCCCGAGGGCGGGGACATCGTGCTGCTCGGCTATATGTCGGAGACCGTCGACTTCGGCGATTATCCGCTGGTCAGCGCCGGCATGCGCGACATCTTCGTGGCGGCGTTCCACGCGAACGGCGACCACCACTGGAGCGCCAACTATGGCGACGCGGTCGATCAATTCACCGACAACAACGAGCACAGCACCTGGATGACGCTGGAGCTCCAGCCCAGCGGATCGATCTTGTTCGGCGGCGCGCTGCACGGCACGATCGAGATCGACGGCGTCGAGCTGAGCGCAAACGGCGACGCCGCCGACGTCTTCTACGTGCTGCTCGACGGCGACGACGGGGAGTTCTTGGCTGGCGACCGGTTTGGCACGACCTCCACCGACGTGGCGCTCGATCTCACCATGACCAACACCGGCCATGTGGTAATGGCCGGGCGTGCGTTCGGTACGAAGCTCGACTTCGGGACCGCGGGCACCATCGAGTTCTGGGGCGGCGGTGATGCGTTCATCGCGAAGCTGCCGCTTTGATTGGGCGACTTCGAGCGGAGCGACGCCTCTCCGATCGAGTTTCCCAATTCAGGATCTCGCGATGAACAACAGTATAGACACGTACAGCCATAGATTGCCATTTTGGCCCGTCGTGTTGTCGAGCTGACGCCAGATCGCGTCATATTGGCTCGCTACATTGGTGCAATGGATTGAAGGGATGATCGGGAGCGAAAGCCAGCCAGCCAGCTGGCTTCCCTTCGGTCCCGTCGAATCGGTGGCTTGGGCGACGTCTTGCACGTCAGGACCTCGGCATGCGGCCAATCATCGCTTCGCTCTCTCTCATGCCTCCATTGTCGGGTTGCCTCGCCGAGCCGGACGTGAATCCGCGCGACCTCGCTGCGCTCGCGCCCAGAGCCTTCGTCGCCGAGCAGGCGCCGCTGGCGGTCGGGCTCGAGGGGCTCGTCGACGATTGTGGCAAGGGGCAGCTCGAGGCCGGAGATCTGTGCTTCGAGCCCGTGACCACGGTCATGACCGCGCCGACCGTGCTCACCGCGATCGCCGTCGGACGGCTGGACCGTCACCACGTCGACTTCGCCGTGTACGGCCGGAGCAACAACCGGATCCACATCGGGCTCGGTGACGGTGATGGCAGGTTCTCCAGCGGCCGCAGCTTGCCTGCCGGGCCGCTAGGGACGCTCGATCTGCGCATCGACGATCTCGACGATGACCACCTCGGCGACGTCGCTACGGTCAATTATTCGAGCGACCTCGTGCGAATCTACTGGGGCGCGACCAAGTGGACGCGCGTCACCCAACTGGCGGTCGGGCACCTTCCGAATCGGCTGCTCACCCGCGACCTCGATCACGACGGTCGAACCGACCTGGTCACGCTCGGCGTCGAGACAATCACGCGGCGGCTCGCCCCCTGGGGTCAGGCCGGGGCATCGGCCGTCGACTATCCAAGCGTGGGCGGCTGGCTGCTCGCGCTCGCCGATTGTGACAATGACGACGATCTCGATCTGCTGCATTTGATGCAATCACCGGACGACGAGCGATTATTGGACAAGGCTGACGCGCTGGACAAGGCGGACTCGCTCGATGGCTTCGGGTCGCTGGCCGCCCGGCGCAACGACGGTCAGGGCGGATTCGACGAGCCGATCGTCACCGCGCTCGGCCTCACCACCTTGTCCGAGCCGGGCTGGCCGAACGGCGTCGCCGTCGGCGACTTCGACGAGGATGGCCGCGTCGACGTGATCCTGCGCCTCGATGGTCCGCTGCTGCTCGAGTATCTGGGCGAGGGTGAATGCCGGTTCGCGCCACCGATCGCGGTTGCCGGCCCGGTCGGGCGGGTCGTGCAATCGGGCGATCTCGATCGCGACGGGCACCTCGATGTGGTCGCCGGCGGCGGGTTGGCCCAGCCGCTCACGATCCTGCTCGGGCACGGCGATGGCTCGTTCGCGGCCCACACGCTGCCCGTGAAGCTCGATCGTTTCGTCGTCGCCGACGTCGATGCGGACAGCGCGGCGGACGTTCTGGGGATTCGCCACGATCGCGTGGTGCTGCTGCGGCAAGCGCCCTGATCGTTCCGCTACTGGTCCCATTGGGGACCAAACATTCAACCCAGCGAGCATTCGCGCTATGCTCCAGGCATGCCCGACGACAGACCGCAGTTCACCCCGAGCAGGGTTCCCACCGGCCAGTCCACGCCCCGCCTCGATCAGGTCGAACGTCGAGTCCGACGTCACCTCGAGCACCCCTGGGAGCGTCAGCCGAACCCCGCTCAGCGCCCGGTCTTCGACGCAATTGTCCAGATTCACGCTCGCGCTACGCCAGTGATCCTCGACGCTGGCTGCGGCACCGGGGTCAGCACGGCTCGGCTGGCTGCGCTGCATCCGGACGCCCACGTGGTCGGTGTGGACAAGTCGCTGCAACGCCTGGCCAAGGCGCCGCCGCTGCCACCCAACGCGACGCTCTTGCGCGGCGAGCTGATCGATCTGTGGCTGTTCGCAGCGGCGGAGCGGCTGCGCTTCACCAAGCTCTGGCTGCTCTACCCGAATCCCTGGGCCAAGCCTGCGCAGCTGGCCAAGCGCTGGTACGGACACGCGATATTCCCGATGCTCATGCGCTCGGCCGCGGAGATCGAGCTGCGAACCAATTGGTCGGTCTACGCCCGCGAGGCCGCCCACGCGATGTCGGTGATGCTCGGGCGTGCGGTCGTGGCCGAGCCTTTCGAATCGAGTCGGTCGCCCGCGACCGAGGGGTCGAGTCGGTCGCCCGCGACCGAGGGGTCGAGTCGGTCGCCCGCGACCGAG
>CBFGLP010001327.1:0-17194 GCA_965649595.1 uncultured Myxococcales bacterium
CCACCGACGACTCGTCCACTGACGACTCGTCCACCGACGACGCCTCCACTAGCGAAGATTCGTCCACCGACGACTCTTCCACTACCGACGACGGCCTCGACTTCATCCCCGACGACGACTTCGGCAACGGCTCCGAGTGCAACCCCTTCCTGCAAGATTGCGCGCAGGGTGAGAAGTGCGTCCCCTATGCGAGCGACGGCCTCACGTGGGACGCCAACAAGTGCGTGCCCGTGCTCGGCGACGGCGAGCCAGGCGACCCCTGCACGTGGGCCGGCATCGTCGAGGCGACCGACGACTGTGGCCCCGACTCGATCTGCTGGAACTTCGACTACATCGACGGCGAGCAGGTTGGCGAGTGCACACCCTTTTGCGGCGGCACGCCCAACGATCCCGAGTGTGCGCCGGGGACCTTGTGTCTGATCTCGAACAACGACTCGATCACGGTCTGCGTCGAGTCGTGCGATCCGCTCGCACAGAACTGCCCGGTGGGCGAGGGCTGCTTTTGGCAGAGCGGCTCGTTCTCCTGCGTCTACACCACGCAGGACATCGGGACCGGGCAGCCCTGCGGCTTCATCAACGACTGCGCCCCGGGCCACATGTGCGCCAACGGTGACGTGCTCCCGAGCTGCAATGGAAATTACTGCTGCGCCGCGTTCTGCGATCTGATCGACCCCGTGTGCTCGCAGCCTGGGACGCAGTGCGTGGCGTTCTTCGAGGAAGGCATGGAGCTGCCTGGCTACGAGAACGTCGGCATCTGTGTCGATTGACGTAGCAGCGGTGCACGAATCCCGCGCGAGGGGTTCGTGCACACGCATCGTCGCTCAGCCCGGCCCGAGCGAGCCGTCCGGGTCGACGAAGCTCTGCAGCGGCTGGCTGTCGTCGATCACCATCTCGATGAAGCTGCCGACCGTGCTCTCACCGATGTCGGTCAGGCCGAAGTCGATGATCGTCGCGCAGTGGCTATCGTTGATGTTGCGGAAGTAGGGCAGATAATAGGCGAGGTTGTCCTGCTGATCGTACTGCTCCATCAGCACGAGAGTGTCCTCCCAGAACTTCTGGTGGATGCCCTCCTCGTCGATCCCCTCGAAGAAGCGCTCGTAGCTATAGCGCGAATAATTGTAGTCGCGGATGAAGTAGGTCACGCCGAGGCGGTCCTCCGGGAACAGGTCGGCCAATTCCGCGTTGATCGATCCGAAGTCCTCGTCGAGCGACCCCGCGATCGGCGTCTCGGCGATCACCGAGTCGAGGTTCCAGGCCGCGCGGATCGTGTCGTGCAAGGGCTTCGAATTGGTCGAGTCGGGAAACAGCGGCCCCGAGTCGTTGACCAGGTAGCCAGAGTTGGGAGCGATCGCCTCGCGCAAGAAGTAGTAATTGACGTTCGAGCCGACCCCGCCCGCGCTGCAGCCCCCCGCGTAGAAGCGATCGGTCCCCTGGAATTGCCAGCCCAGCCACTCGGACACCGCGAGCATGTTCGGGTGACCGAGGTGGCGGTAGGTCAGCTCCTTGGTCCCGTCCTCGCTGGTGTAGGTCGCGACGTTGTTGCCGGTGTGCACGTCCCCGGTGCAGTAGGGGATGAACACCATGTTCCAGTCCCGCATGGGGTTCTGCGCGCTGTCACGACGGACCAGCGGCGAGTGGATCGCCCAGGTGTCCATGTGCGTGTCGGAGATGCCGTTGGGATTGGCAGCGCCGAGCTTGCCGAGCTCGCCCGAGCAGCTCTCGTAGTCCCAGCACGCTCCGCCCGGCTCGAGGATCACGACCAGATCGTCGGCGCCCTCGTGCCAATTGACGAAGAACTTGTACTGGCTGCCGTCGCTGCAATAGGTCTCGGGCAGCTCGATCTTGACCCACTCGTCGTAGGCCGGAGGAGGCGGCGGGGGCTCTTGCTCTTCACCGGTCTCGGTCCCGTCGCCGGTCTCGGTCGCGGCGTCTCCCGTGTCGGTCTCGCTGTCTTGGGCTTCGTCGCTGCCCGTGTCGCCCTCATCACAGGCGGTGAGCAACGAGCACGAGAGCGAGAGCGAGAGCGAGAGCGTGGTGGATGGACGACGAAGATCGAAGCGACGCATGCGTGAGACCCAGGAAGACGGTCGAGGATCGACGGTGCCGAGCAGCACCGCACCTCCGGATGGTACGCGTCAGCCTGCGTCCAACACAACAACAGTCGTGCTCACGTCGGCTCGATCCAAGGTTGAAGATAGCGACACAGCATCAACTCGAGCTGCTCCAACAGCGCCTGTGCCGACGCCGGCGGCTCGCGCGGGACCAACACCAGGATCCCTGCAATGGTCTGCACGACCATGATTGCAATCACCTCGCGCTGCGCCGCATCGAGCGAGGGCGCCCAGGCTCGAATGATCTCGGCGGTCGCACGTGCGAACTCGCGGGTCATTTGTAGGTCTGCCTCGGCGAATTCGCCGTAGAGCTGCATGTTGGCGAACAGGGCGCGAATGGGTGGATCCTCGCGATGCACTCGCGCGAAGGTCTGAATCGCCCGGCCGAGCAGCTCTCGCCAGCTCCGCCCCGGCAGCGCCGCGTCGGCGAGCACGTCCATGAAAGCCGCTCGCACTCGCTCGAGCGCGCGCTCGGCTACGGCTCGAAACACTGCCTGCTTGTTGGGGAAGAACCGATAGACGCTACCGATCGACGTCTCGGCCGCGCTGGCGATCGCTTCCATCGTGGTGCCATCGAAGCCCGTCGTAGCAAAGAGCTCGGCAGCCGCGAGCACGATCGCCGAGTAACGTCGACGGCTTCGCTCTTGCTGTGGACGGCTGCGAGCTTGGACCGCGGTCTCGGGCGGCGACTCCGCGGAAGCGCTCGGATTGGCAGCCAGCGGGCTGTTTTCTTGGGGCACTTGACGAACCTGAGGAAGTCCTCGCATTCTGTCAAACATGAGGACGTCCTCACCTTCGAGTCGCGTAGGAGCCGCTGGCCCCGCCAGCCCAGCAGGCACTTCCAACATCCTGGCGACCGGAGGACCCGCGCTGGCGATGATTCGCCGGGCAATCGACCGCGCTCGCGGCCGCCGCAACGATCGCCTCCCGCCCGGTCCGCCCGGGCTCCCGCTGATCGGCAACGTGCTCGATATCCGCCGCGACGTGCTCGGCCTGTTCGAGCGAGGGCTGCGCGAGTACGGCGACACGGTCCGCTACCAGTTCGGGCCGTGGGACTTCATCACGATCCACCGCCCCGAGGACATCCGCACGGTCCTGCTCGAGCGCCACGCCGACTTCCACAAGAGCCCCAGCTATCAGGGCCTCGAGCTCGTGCTCGGCAAGGGCCTGCTCACGACCGAGGACACGACCTGGCAGCGGCAGCGCAAGCTCGCCACGCCGGCCTTCCACCACAAGCGCCTGCTCGGGATGTACGAGACGATGCTGCGCTGCGCCGTCGATCATGCCGACGCGTGGGCCGAGCTGACCCGGACCGAGCCGGCGCCGGTCGTCGACGTGCACGAGCAGATGAGCGCGCTGACCTTCCGGATCGTCGGGCTCACGCTCTGCTCGACCGAGCTGTCTGACCACGCTGGCGCGATGGGCCCGGCGCTGACCTTCGTGCTCGGCTACGCCAACGACCTAGTCACCTCGCTGATGCTCTCGCCCCCACCTTGGGTGCCGACGCCTCGCAACCTCCGCTTTCGCAAGGCGCTCGCCGTGGTCGACGAGGTCGTCCACGGCATCATCGCGCAGCGGCGCCGAAGCGGCGAGGACCCGGGCGATCTGCTCGGCATGCTGATGGCGGCGAAGGTCGAGGACGAGGCTGGGCAAGAGTCACTCAGCGATCGCGAGCTGCGCGACAACATCGCGACCTTGGTGATCGCCGGGCACGAGACCACCGCAAACGCGCTGACCTGGACCTTCTTGCTGCTCGCTCGTCACCCCGAGATCGAGGCCCGCTTGCTCGCGGAGATCGAGCAGGTCTGCGGATCGGCGCCGCCGACCGTCGAGCAGCTCGCGTCGCTGACCTACACCGGACAGGTGATCGACGAGGCGCTGCGCCTCTACCCGCCCGCGTGGATCTTCGAGCGCGAGGCTCAGGTCGATCTCGAGCTAGGCGGCTACGAGATCCCGAAGGGCACGCTGCTCGCCGTGCCGACCTGGACCCTGCATCGCCACCCCGACCACTGGGAGCAGCCCAGCCGCTTCGATCCCGATCGCTTCACCGAGAAGGCCAAGGCGGCCCGTCAGCGCTACGTCTACCTGCCCTTCGGCGGCGGACCGAGGCAGTGCATCGGCACCGCGTTCGCGCTGGCCGAAGCGAAGCTGGTGCTCGCGAGCTTGGTCCAGCGCTTTCGGCTCGAGCTCGTGCCCGGACAGGATGTCCGGCCCGACCCCGCGGTCACCCTACGACCACGGCACGGCTTGAAGATGCGGCTGCACGCGCGGGCGTGAGCCGCTCGCTCGGGCTCCGGTTCATGCGCCCTCGACATAGGGCGCCCAGCACTCGCCCCACAGCGGCCCTTCGGTGCCAAACGGGTCACCGCGGCTGATGCACTCGAGGTCACTGGGACACGAGATGTCGTCATCGCAGTACAGGTGACAGGTGCCGCTGACGCAGCTCGGCGTGCTGTCACCATCCTTCGGCACATAGCACTCGGCGTCGCTCTCACAGTGCATGCCGCAGAACATGTGGCCCACGCCCATCGCATCGATCCCGTAGCCGCAGCCGACGTCGCAGGCCGGGTGGAGCTCGGGGCTCGAGTCGGCGCACGAGAGGTACGGGTGCGGCTCGTCGATGCTCTCGCACCCGTGCTCGTCGCCGGGATCTGGAGGCGGCATGATTCGCTCGTCGCAAGCGCCGAGCACGAGGAGCGAGAGGAGGAGAATCGACACACTCGGTTTGAATCGCTGCACGTCCACGGAGTGTCCACACGCCGACGTCCTCATCGCTCTGTGCCGATAGCTCGCCGATCTCGATCGGCTCGAGCGAGCATGCGAGCGTGAGCACGAGCAGCATGAGGCTCGACGCACGTATGATCATTTCAGCTCGCACGTGTCCTCGAGCCGCGCGGACAGGTTGTCTCCAAGGTGCTCGTCGAGGAAGCGAGCCGCCGCGCGCTGGGCAGCGGGGTCCCCTTCGGTGCACCCGAGCAAGAGCTCGAGCACGTTGGCCCGAGACCCGAGCGAGCCAGCGGTGAAGCTACGCTCGTAGTCGTCGAGCAGCGATCGCGCAGCCTCGAGATCGCCACCACGCAGGGCCATGTCGACGGCACGCAGGAGCTTGGCCTCGTCTGCGAGGCTCGGAGCAGGCTCAGCGCTCCGCTGGCGCGAGCGCGGCTGCTTCGAGCGGGGTCGAGTGCGGGTATCGAGCTCGTTGCCCTCGTCGCTGGGCTCCGGATCAGCGAGCGTAGGCGCGGGCTCGAGCACAGACACCGGCTCGGGCATGGGCATAGGCACGGGCTCGGGTCGGGGCACGACCTCGAGCTCGGGCTCGGACCTCGGCTCGATCGAGGCCGGCGCCGAGCTCCTAACCGAGGGCAGCTCGTGCTCCGCCTGACTGCCTCCGAGCACGCGAGCCTCGATCCAAGGCGCCGCCGCGACCAAGGCTCCACCAGTCACCAGACACAGCGCGACGGCGACCTTGACCAGGGTCGCCTTGCCAGCCGCCGCGCCGCTCGACCCAACCGCACCGCCCGTCGCGGAGCCCGGATCAGGCGGGAGCACGTGCGAGTGCAACGACTCGAGCATGCGCGCCTGGGTAGCCTGCGAGGGCCCAGCGGCGGCTCGGTAGTCGGCCAAGAGCTGCTCGGCGCTTCGGGGGGCATCGCGTGGTCGTTCAGCCATGGGCGGCCTCTCGGGCAGTGGACTCTTTGGCCTCGAGCCCTCGAACGAAGCGCTCGAACTCGGCTCGCGCCGCGCGTAACCGGCTGGCCACCGTGTTGATATTGATCTCCAGCACCGCCGCAGCCTCGCGTTGCCTGAGCCCTTCGATCTCGATCAGCTCGAACACCTCGCGCTGCGCTTCATTGAGGGACTCGAGGAAGCCCTCGACGAGATCGCGGGCTTCGGCTTGCCGAGCTCGGATCTCGGGATCGTCCGAGCAATCGGGGCCCGACTCGGCGGACAGCGAGGCGAGCCGCCGCAAGAAGCGTTGCTGGCCGCGGCGAACGTTGGACGCGACCCCTCGAGCGATCCCGATCAGCCAGGTCTTGATGCTGCTCGCCCCGCGAAACTCGTGGCGGCGACGATGATAGACCAAGAACACTTCTTGGGTCGCGTCCTCGAGCATCGACTCGGGGACGCCAGCACGAGAGAGGCAGCGCCACACGAGACCAACGTGGGCTCGGTAGACCTCGTCGAAGGTCGAGTCGCTGCTCACGCAAGAGGGAGTGTCCACCAAGTCGCGTCCTCGTCAGCGGCCGAGGCTGAATTCGACGCCGACTCGGCTGAAAGCCCCGCCCGGCCGCTCGACCTGCTAGAGCGTGGCCGTGACCACGGCCCCCGCCCCTCGCCTGTTCTGCTTCGGCCTCGGCTTCAGCGCGATCGCCCTGGCTCGACGGCTCGAGCCGCGCGGCTTCACGATCGTAGGCACGAGTCGCGATCCCGAGGCCAAGCGCCAGGAGCTGATCCGCGAGCTCGGCCACGATCCTGGTTGGGAGCTGGTAGCCTACGACGCCGACCGCGAGCAGCTCGACGAAACCAAGCGAGCGCTGGCTGGGACCACGCACCTGCTCCACTCGATCCGCCCGGAGCAGCCCGCAACCGAAGGGGCGATCTGCGACCCAGTCCTGCGCGACTTCGGAGACTTCATCGACGCCCTCATGCGAGCCGGCACATTGCAGTGGATCGGCTACCTCTCGACCACCGGGGTCTATGGCGATCACGGCAGCGCGTGGGTGAACGAGAACGCCGAGCGACGCCCGAGCAAACCGCGGACCGTGCTGCGCGTGCAGGCCGAGGACGCTTGGCTGGCCCGGGGCGCCCACGTGTTTCGACTCGCGGGCATCTACGGCCCGGGCCGCTCCGCGCTCGAGCGGATCGAGAGCGGCCGTGCCCGACGGATCGTCAAACCCGGCAAGGTGTTCAACCGGATTCACGTGGAGGACATTGCCCGTGTCCTAGAGGCCTCGATCGATCGACCCAATCCGGGACGCGCGTACAATGTCGCGGATGGCCATCCGGCCAGCAGCGCCGAGGTACTCGGCCACGCCGCCGAGTTGCTCCGCTACCCGCAGCCACCCGAGATCGCCTTCGCCGAGGCCGACATGTCCGCGATGGAGCGCGAGTTTTGGGAGGACGACGTGTGCATCGACAACACGCGGATTCGTAGCGAGCTAGGCGTCGAGCTGGCGTACCCGGACTATCGTGCTGGCCTGCAGGCGTGCCTCGCCGCGCGGCGCAGCACAACGGTCTGAGTCGGCCCCCCGCGGCCGACCGACTCCCTCGTGGACTTTCGATCACTGGCGATTGTGGTCAGCGAGCCACCACAAAAAATCATCGCGGTGGGGCTGCGATAACGCGACCGGACTTACTACCATGCGTGCGTCGCGTGGGGGCGCGGCAGGGCATGGACCACCACGATCGAGCACGCAGCGATCCGAGCAGGCGCTTCGAGCTGCTGCGCCTGCTCGGTCAGGGCGACATGGGCGCGGTCCACCTCGCTCGTGATCGCCTGCTCGAGCGCTCGGTCGCGCTCAAGCGAGTCGTCGCGCTCGATGAGCGAGCAGCGGAGCAAGCTCGGCGAGAGATACGTTGCCTCGCTCGCGTGCGCCACCCGAACGTGGTCGCCCTGCTCGACGCCGGTCGTGGTGAGGTCCATCGAAGCTCGCTCGCCGAGCAGTTCGACAGTCAAGACGAGCTCGAGCGAGACGACCTCGATGGCGTCGGCCGAGCCACGCTCGAGTCGGGCCCAGGTGAGCCCTTCTGGCTGGCGATGGACTACGTGCCCGGCGAGTCGCTGCGCGCGTGGATCGATCGTGGTCCCCACCCTTGGTCGACGGTGCTCGCTCGCTTGCTGCCGCTCGGCGAGGGCTTGGCCGCGGTCCACCGCGCAGGTGTGCTGCACCGCGACGTCAAGCCCGACAACGTGCTGCTCGACGAAGACGGTCGCGCGGTCCTGATCGACTTCGGCCTCGCGCGGCGGCTCGACGAGCCCGACGATGGCGACGAGCGGGCCGGCACCGTGGCCTACCTGGCTCCCGAGGCGCTGCTCGGCCACAGCCGGGACGCTCGCGCGGATCAGTTCAGCTACTGCTCGCTGCTCTTCGAGGCGCTGGTCGGGCACCGGCCCTTCGCCGATCGCACGGCGACGCTCCGCGGCGAGCTGCGGCCGGTGCCTCGCGGCAAGGTCGCCAATCGGCCCGCGATCCCCCGCGCGCTGATCACCACGCTGATCCGCGGGCTCGCCCCGACGCCCGAGCAGCGCTTCGCCGACGTCGACGCGCTGGTCTCCGCCCTGCACGACGCGGTCGACCACCACCACGGCGCTCGACGAAGGGGGATCCAGCGGCTCTCGATCGGCAGCTCGCTGATCTTCGCTGGCTTGCTCGGCCTGTGGTTCGGCCACCCGCGCCCGGCCGACCAAGCCAGCGCGTGCGAGCGCGACACCGCAGCGATCGATCGGGTGTGGAGCGACGAGCAGCGAGGCCGCGTCGCCAGCCGGATCCGACCCGACGATCTCGCCTTGCTCGACGACTGGGCCCGCCGCTGGCGAGTCGCGAGCGAGCGCAGCTGCACCGATGAGGACGACCAGACCCTCGCTGAGGTCGCACGCTTGGCTCGCCGCCGCTGCTTGCTCGGGCAGCTCGCCGAGTTCGAGACCACGCTCGGCTGGCTAGCCTCGCGCGAGCCGACCGCGGCCGATCGAGCTGGCGAGGTCGGCTTCGCCGGCCTGCCGATCCCCGAGCGCTGCTTGGAGCTGGGCCGCGACAGCCTCGATTCGATCAGCTCCGCGCGGCTCGACGAGCAGGTCCACACGCTCACCAAGCTGCTCGCCGACGATCAAATCGACGAGGCGCGCGCGCTCGCGACCGAGCTGCGCGACACCACGGCAGGGCTCGGCGGCGCGCCGCGGCATCGGGCCGAAGCCCTGCGAGCGCTCGCCGTGATCGCGCGCAGCGAAGGCGATCTCGCAGGCGCGACACGGCAGCTCGACGCGGCCGTGACCGCGGCCGTGCAAGCCAACGACGACGGCCTGTTCGCCAGCTTGTTGATCGAGCGCGTCGCCCTCGAAGGCGAGCTCGGCCGCTTCGAGGGGCTGGCCGCCGAGGCGGCCCTGGCCGCCGTCATGCTGGCGCAGACCGGCTCGTCGACGCTCGAGCTGGCCGAGCTGCGCCGGACCGAAGGCGAGGCGCTGATCCGCTGGCCCGAGCGACGCGCCCTGGGAATCACTCGCCTGCACGAGGCCTTGGCGTTGCTCGAGTCGACGCCCCGAGAGTCGAAGGGTCGCTCTGGCGATCCTGCGTTCGAGCTCGCCCGCGCTCACACCCACGCGGCGCTCGGGCGAGCCGAGCTGCTCGACGACCGACCCGAGCAGGCGCGCGAGCACCTCGAAGCTGCGCTCGACACCTTCAGCGTGCGCTTGCGTCGTGATCACCGGGCCCGACTCGACACCGAGCGAGCGCTGGCGCTGGCCGAGATCGCGACCGGATCGAGCGACGTCGCGCTCGATCGTCACATGCGAATGATCATGGGCCTCGATCGCCGCTTCGGCCGCGATGATCGGCGCATCGCCGACGCCTGCTTCGAGGCCTCCGAAGCGCTGCGCGAGGTCGGTCAGATCGCTGAAGCCCAGACGCGGATGGCCGAAGGGATCGCGCGGCTCGAGACGATCGCCGAGGTCGACTCCGAACAGCTGAACTACTACTACCGGAGCATCGCCACGCTACTGCGCGAGCTCGGTGACGAGTACGCGGCGAACGACTACGAGCGACGAATCCGTGTGCACGGCGGCTAATCGATGAGCTCCGATCACTCGAGACAATCGACGGTTCCGTCGTCGTTGGTCGCCCCCTCGTGGCACCACGAGATGTTGCCCGCGCACTGATCGACGCCCGGCTGGTAGTAGGTGCACACGTCACCGTTGCAGCACAGCTGCTCCTCGACGAGGTTCGGCGCGAGGCTGTCGGTCGTGCACAGCCCGATCGCGCAGGTGTCGGGTACCTCCCACAGGCACTCGACCTCTCCCGAGTCGGTCAATCGGCCGAGCTCGCACCAATACAGCCGCGCCCGCCCCTCGCAGCCGGTCGCCTTGGCGGTCGTACAGACCTCACCGAGGCAGCAGACATCGGCGTTCCAGACCGGCGCGCCGATCGGGTGCGGAGCGCAGAACTCCGGGTGCCCGTAGCGATCGACGATGTCGCACAGATCACGATCGGCCGCGTTGGCGTCGACGCCAATCAGTCCAACCCAAGCAAAAGCAAGCAACGGAGCCCACGTACGAATGATGCGAAGCATGGCGAATCCTCCTGACTGGCCACGGCCAGCCCAACGACTGTTCGATTCGTCGAGGCTCCTATCATCCTTCGATCACCGCCTCGCAATTCCCGGCCAAATTGCAATGTGGCGATCGCAGCGCCAATCAGCCCTTGCAGGACTGGTCAGCAGGCCAACCGCCCGGTCCGAGGGCGCGGCCGCATCGCACCTGCGGCCGCGTCTCGATGATTCGAGCTCACCAACTATGTTCAATGCGGGCGCCCCTCGGCCGCCCCAATCAAAGTCGGCATTCTCAATACGCCATCATCAAGGCCGACCCGAGCGTGACGAGCACGAAGAACACCGCGATGATCGCCGCATAGGTGAGCAAGGTGGTCACGATGCCGGTCACCCATGCACCGGTGGCCGCGCCGCTAGGCTCATGGCCGAGCGATCGGAACCGGCGCCGGACCCTGCCCCCGAAGTGCCAAGCGAGCGGACCCGTGATCCACCCGAACCCGAACCAAAAGCCGGCCAGACCGACGATTAGCCACAGCGTGGCGTTGTCCTTGAGCTCGCTCATCTCGCTCCCGAAGCCCTCGACCTCCGCGTAGGGGTTGGACGATGGCTGCCCGTAGCTCGGCGGCGCGCCGTAGGGCCCCCCCTGCACGTGACTGGAGGGGTTCGGGATGGGGTTGCCGTAGTTGTCGTACTGCATGGGCGCGGCTCGAAGTCAGGATAGCGCGGGTTTATGCCCGCAGGTGCTCGTGGAGGCGCGCGAGCAGCTGCGCCGCCTCGCCCGCGTCGAGCTGTCCAGGATGCCAGCCGATCCCGAGCCCGCGGGCGCCGAGCTTGGGGATGATGTGGAAGTGCACGTGGAATACGGCCTGATGCGCGCCGCTGCCGTTGTTCTGCAGGATGTTGTAGGCCGTCGCGCCGCTGGCAGCCATCACCGCACGAGCGAGGCGCGGCAGCACCCGGCCGATCGCGGCGGCCGACTCGTCGCTCAGCTCGTGCAGGTAGGCCTTGCGCTCCTTCGGGATCACCAGCGTGTGACCCGGCGCGAGCGGGGCGATATCGAGGAAGCTGAGCACGTGCTCGTCCTCGTACACCCGATGGCAGGGGATCTGGCCGGCCAGGATCTTGTCGAACACCGTGGGCGTGTCGCTCATCGCCGCGAGTGTAGCGGTCCGAAGCAGAGGTAGGCGCACGGTCCCGCGAGTTGGCGCGTTTGACCACCTCGGACACGACGGTTAGGCTCGGCCGCCATGATTCGCCTGCGCGGCGTCCGAAAACGCTACACCACCAACAAGGTGGTCAACGAGGTCCTCAAGGGTGTCGACCTCGACATCGGGGAGGGCGAATTCGTGGCGATCGTCGGCCGCTCGGGCTCGGGCAAGACGACCCTGCTCAACATCATCGGCGCGCTCGACACCGACTACGAGGGCAGCGTCGAGGTCGACGGCAAGGACCTCCGCACGTTCGATGACGCCGCGATCAGCGACTATCGCAATCGTAACATCGGCTTCATCTTCCAATCCTTCCACCTGCTCGAGCACATGACCTGCCGGGAGAACGTGACGCTCCCGGCGCTGTTCGCCCGCGGGGACCACATGCTCACGCCCGCGGCCGTGCAGGCGCGCGCCGACGAGGTCCTGCGCGAGGTCGAGCTGAGCGAGAAGGCCGACTCGCTGCCGAGCACGCTGTCCGGCGGACAAAAGCAGCGGGTAGCGATCGCCCGCGCGCTGTTCCAGAAGCCGCGCGTGATGATCTGCGACGAGCCGACCGGCAACCTCGACAGCGCCACGGCCAACTCGATCCTCGCGCTGTTTCGCCGGCTCAACCAAGAGCACGGCATCACGCTCGTGATCGTGACCCACGACGACATGATCTCGAACGCCTGCCAGCGCGCGATCCGGATCGACGACGGCCGCATGGTCGAGGGCGCGGGCGAGTTCGGCTCGCGCGAGCGGGGCAAGACCTCCAGCCCGCCAGGAGCCGAGAGCAGCGCAGCCGCCAAGGAGGCGATCGGATGAGGGCCTCGCGTCTAGCCAAGCTCGCGGTCGACGACCTCAAGCGCAACCGCAAGCACTTCCTGCTCGCGTCGATCGGCATCATCGTCGGCATCGCGGCGTTCACCTTCTTCCTCGCGCTCGGCGGCGGCGTCCGCCAGGTCGTGCTCGGCAAGATCTTCCCGCTCGACAAGATCGAGGTCGTGCCCAAGAGCTTCGACGTCGACGTCAGCTTGCTGCGGGTCCCGCTGGCCAACGAGATCATCGACGACGCCAAGGTCCAGCAGCTGCAGGCGATCCCCAGCGTGGTCGCCGTCTACCCCAAGATGAAGCTGACGATCCCCAGCATGATCTATGGCGGTAAGAAGCTGATCGGCAACAACCTGCGCGCCGAGCTGATCGCCGACGGCATCGAGCCCGAGCTCGCCAAGCCGGACGTCGACCGAGACTACAAATTCGAGGACTTCGAGGCCGCCGTCAGCGACTGGGACGACTGGACGACCCTACCGAGCGCGACCCCCTGCGAGAGCAACGAGCAGTGCGAGGAGCAGCACGGCGAGATGACCTACTGCTGGGGCGTCGACGCGCTCGAAGACTGGAAGGCCGCCGTCGAGCGGGCCAAGAAGAAGGGCAAGACGCCGCCCGAGAAGCCCGAGCTGCAGCCGCTCTGTCGCCACTACATCCCGGTCCTCGCCTCACACCACATCGTCGAGCTCTACAACGGCTCGCTCCGGCGCGCGCACAACTTCCCCAAGCTCAACCCCGACTCGGCGGTCGGCATGACCTTCGACTTCACCTTCGGCGAGTCGATGGTCGAGGTCTCGGCCAAGGACCGCACGGTCGAGGCCAAGGGCATGCTGGTCGGGTTCTCCGACAAGGCCATCAACCTCGGCACGACCTTCCCGATCGGCTACGTCCGCCGGCTCAACGTCGAGTTCGGCTCGGCCGACAACGCGACTCGCTACCACTCGGCGGTCTTGCAGATCGCGTCCAAGGACGACGTCGCCGCGGTCGCGGCTGCGGTCAAGGAGCTCGATCTCGACGTGACCGACACCGGCGCCGAGCAGGCCGCCTTGCTGATCACCATCTTCATGATGGTGTTCGGCTTCGTCAGCATCGTGATCGTCGGGATCGCGGCGGTCAACATCATGCACGTGTTCTTCATGCTGATCTACGAGCGCCAGCGCGAGATCGGCATCATGCGAGCCGTCGGTGCCAGCCGGCGTGACATCCGACGGATCATCCTCGGCGAGGCGGCGCTGGTCGGCGCGCTCGCGGGCTTCGTCGGCGTGCTCGGAGCGATCGGAGCCGGTCGCGTGTTCGACTGGGTCTCGGCCAGCTACATCCCCGACTTCCCCTACAAGCCGACCACCTACTTCGACTTTCACCCGCTGCTGATCCTGGCGGCGTTCGGGTTCGCAATCGGCTTTTGCGTGCTCGGGGCGTTCTTCCCTGCCAACCGGGCGGCGCGGACCGATCCGGCGCGCGTGCTCACCGGTCAATAAAGCCCGCGAGCCGAGAATGGCGGGGAAGGATCAATCGACGGCGAACTCGATCCCCGCGGCGCGCAATCGCTCGATCAGCGCGTGGCCGAACGCCGAGGCGGGGGTCAGCACGCCTCGCCGGGGCAGCTGATCACGCAGCTCGAGGCAGGTGATCGCGGCCTCGCTGATCATCTTCGCGGTCTCGGTGTAGCCCGGATCCCCGCCGCTGACGTGGGTCCGAACCTCTCGACCGCCACCGCGACCGATGAAGTCGACTCGAAAGTGGCTCTTGGCTCGGACCTCGGGCGCGGGTCCGGTCCCTTGCGGCTGCAGGCGCTGCAGCAGCTTGCGAGTCGGCGGGAGCTTGGCGAGCAGGGCTGCGACGCCGACCGAGGCCCCGAACTGGGCTAGCTGTCCGAGCGAGCGGAACACCATGTACTCGCGGTAGCGAAGCTCGCTGCCGAGCTCGCCGGTCAGCTCGGCGCTGCGACGCACGACCAGGGGATCGACGGTCGGCGCAGGCAGGGCCCAGCCATCGACCTCGTCGGAGTAATGGATCCTCGCCCGCGGCTGGTTGCCGGACTCGGACCGCGCCTGCTTGCCGGCCTGGGCACCGCCCCCACTCAGCTCGTTGAGCACCGTGGCCCAGGTCCCGCCCGAGAACCGGCCGTGCATACGGGCGAACGCGTCGATCGTGATCGGCTGATCGCGGGGCAGCAAGCTGGCGGTGAACAGCGCGCCGAGATCGAAGGGCATGCTGTCGTAGCCGCAGCAGGGCACGACGATCACGTCGTCAGTGCGCGCTCGCTCGTCGTAGCGCTCGACGATCGAGCGCCACCAAGTCGGCTCGCCGGTGATGTCGAAGTAATCGCAGCGCTCGTCGACGCAGGCGGCGACCAGCGGCTCGCCGTAGCGAGCAAAGGGACCGACCGTGGTGATGATCGCCCGAGCCGAGCGAGCCATCGCGTGCAAGCTGGCAGGGTCGCCACTATCGGCTTCGACGAGCCCTACCTCGGCCATGCGAGCATCTTCCCGCTCCAACTCGCGGCGAAGCTTGGCGAGCTTCTCGGTGCTGCGACCCGCGATCGCCCAGCGGACGCCGGGCTCGAGTCGCCCAGCGAGGTAGCGCGCGACCAGCCCTCCAGTGAAGCCCGTCGCGCCGAAGATGACTAGGTCGTACGTCCGGTCGGTCATCGGCGCGGAGGGTACCAAAGCGCCCCTCGATCGTCGGGCGCGCCTAGGCGTGCTGTCACTCGGGGCTCTCGAGCCTCCGCTTCACCCTCGGTTCCGGAGGCGGTCTGCGCTCCAGCGAGCTCGTACCGTATCGAAGTGCTTCACCGCACGTCCGCGAGCGTGAGACCATGTCCGGGACGATGCTGCGCCCACGCTCGCTGTCTCTCGCGGTGCTCCTGAGCTGTGCTTTCGGTCTCGTGATCTCGTGCATGGCCGATGACGACACGCCCGAGTTTCGCGGCGTCTACTCGCCCGGCCTCGAGGCGTGGGTCCCATCGCCGATCCCCGAGGCCTACTGCCAGATCTACGTCGAGGGTACCGGGTGGGTCGACACGGAGACCGACTACCTGCCGCACGTGATCACCTGCGAGAACGGCGGCGCCAACCTCGAGGCGCTCAAGGCTCAAGCGATCGCCGCGCGATCGGTCGCCTACTACTCGATGGCCAACGGCGGGAGCATCTGCGACGGCCAAGGTTGCCAGGTCTACAGCTGCGGCGCCTCGCCCTCGGCGATGGCCTACCAGGCCGTCACCGAGACCAGCGGCGTCTACCTCAACTTCAACAACGTCCTGACCTACGCCTTCTATGTGGCAGGAGATCCCAACACTGCCCCGCCGAGCTGCGTCGGGACCCCGGGCGTCGGCACCGAGGGCTGGGTCACTTATAACGAAGGCCAATCGGGCAGCGCCGTCGAGCAGACCGAGCTCGGTTGGGTGTTCGACGTCGGCGAGCCGGGCTATGGGCAAAACCGCGGCTGCATGTCGCAGTGGGGCGCTCGCTGCCTCGAGAACTCCAACGGCTACGACTACGCGGACATCCTGCGGTTTTTTTATGGCGCCGACATCAACATGACGCAGGCCCAGGGCTCCTGCGTCATGCAGGTCGGTGATGGAGACGGCGACACCGACACGGGCACCACCGATTCGGGCACCGACACGACGACCGAATCGACGGGCGACGAGGGGTGGACCACCGACGACGGCACCCTCGAAAGCAGCGATGATGGCACCTGCACGATTGGCAGCCTCGGCTGCATCTGCACACAAGGGGGAGGCTGCGATCCGGGGCTCGTGTGCGAGGCCGGCTTCTGCGTCCCCAATGAGCCCAGCGAAGATAGCGGCGAGGGTGCGAGCGACGGTGACTCGGCTGACGAGATCGGCGACGACCAGGGCTCCGGGCTCCCGCCGGGCTTCTCGGATGACCGAGACGCCGACGGCTGCTCCGTGACCGGCTCCCCGCGCGATGGATCCGCGCTGCTGCTCCTCGCGCTATTCGGGCTCGCGGCCCGACGCCGGCGCACGTGAGCCTGGGCCCGCCCCGATTCGATACAATCGTTCGATAACGAGGCCACATTTGGGTCGCGGAAATTCCCGCCGCGATCCAGGCTTCGGCCATTTCCCACGACTGTGCCGAGACTTCACACCGCGCGCGGAATCGTGCCATGGTGACTCGCCATGACGCATTCTCGTTCGCTGTCCCTCGGGGCGATCGCCTGCTTTGCGCTGGGCCTCGCCACGGGCTGCATCACCGAATCCGAAGCCATCGAATTCGGCCTGCTCGAAGCTGATGAAGCAGAATTTCGCGGTATTTACGCGCCAGGCCCCCAGTCGTATGTGAAGTCGCCGCTCGAAGAGGCGCACTGCAAGATCCATGTCGAAGGCGAGGGCTGGAAGCGCATGGAGACCGATTATCTGCCGCACGTGATCGCATGCGAGAACGGCGGCGCCGACGAAGAGGCGCTCAAGGCTCAGGCGATCGCGGCCCGCTCGGTCGCCTACTACGCAATGGAGAACGACGGCAGCATCTGCGACAGCCAGGGCTGCCAGGTCTATGGCTGCAAGTACGAGCCCTCGGCCCGGCACTATCAGGCGGTCGCCGAGACCAGCGGGATCTATCTCAGCTACAATGGCGTGCTCACCTACCCCTTTTATGTGGCGGGCGACCCCAACACCACGGCTCCCAATTGTGTTGGTACGAAGGGAGTCGGGACCGAGGGTTGGGTGACCTACAATCAGGGCAAAACCGGCGAGGGCGTCAAGCAGACCAAGCTCGGCTGGGTGTTCAAGCCGGGCGAGAAAGGCTACGGACAGAACCGCGGCTGCATGTCGCAGTGGGG
>CBFGLP010001328.1:0-20184 GCA_965649595.1 uncultured Myxococcales bacterium
GCGTTGCCGATCAGGTTGAGCAGGATCTGGCGCAGGTGCTTCGGCGCGGTCTCGATGCTCTCGGGCACCTCGCCGATCAGCTCCAAGTCGAGCAACAGCCGCTTCTCGCGAGCTCGGGCCCGCATCCGCGCGAGCACGTCGTGCAGCAGGTCGAGCACGCGGACGGGCACGCGCTCGACCTCGAGCTTGCCGGCCTCGATCTTCGACAGATCGAGGATGTCGTCGAGGATCTCGAGCAAGAACTGGCCGTTGCGTCGGATCGTATCGACGCAGCGAATGCCGTCCGGATCATCGAGCCGTCGGGCGAGCAGATCGGCGTAGCCGAGGATCGCGGTCATCGGCGTGCGGATCTCGTGGCTGATGTTGGCCAGGAACTCGCTCTTCGACCGCTCGGCGGCCGCAGCCCGTGCGAGCGCCTGCTGCAGCCGACGCTCGCGCTCCTCGAGCGCCCGCTCGGCCTGCTTCATCGCGCTGATGTCTCGCACGACGAGGCTCACGGCGACGACCATGCCCTCTCGCTCGAGCGACGCATGGGTGACGAGCCAGCACCCCCCTGCCGAGCTCTCGACCTCCACTTCCCTCTCGACCCCCTTCGGCTCGGACGCGCCGACCAAGCCCGAGGGGCCGAGCGAAAAAACCTGCCGCAGCTCGGCCTCGAGCCGTTCTGCGAGCGCCGGGCTCGCCTCCGCCAGGGTCTTGCCGAGCATGGCCTCGGGCCGGTCGCCATGCATCGCGGCGAGGCTCGGGTTGACGTCGATATAACGGAGCTCTCGGTCGAGCAGGGCCAGACCCAGCGCCGAGCCGCGAACGATCGTATCTAGATGAGCTCGCACTAGATCGCTATCACCAGGGCTGTCACGCAGCGCCGACGATGAAGGGCGGATCAGCCCTTCCGGTGGGGGAGGACGCGCGGACATCGATAGATTCGAATCGTGGCATCGCTGGTTCCACCGGATCAAGATAATTAATCGGCCTCCACACGGACTATCAATTTGCGCCGCGCGCCCCAGCACCACCGGCTCCCACACCTTGGGGGCCTCACCGAAACCATTGTCACCGTACGAATTCGACTGCACGCATTCGGAGTGTATTTTTCCTCGCTCGCCTACAATTCATGTTCTCGAGCTGCGGGCTCGAGCAACGCCATGAGCTCATCGAGATCCGCAGGCTTGACCAGATAGTGGTGAAAGCCCACCTCCCGCCAGCTGCGGCCCAGATCGTCCTCGCGGCAGCCGGACAGCGCGATGAAGCGAGTGCGAGCGAGGTGATCGAAGCGCTGAAGCTCCCGCAGGACCTCGAAGCCGTGCATGTCCGGGAGTCCGAGGTCGAGCAATACGAACTCGGGCTCCCACCCACGCGCGCACGCTAGCGCCTCACGCCCGTTCTGGGCCACGCGCACATGGTGACCACGCAGCTCGAGCATCGTGGTCTGCATGTCGACCAAATCGGGGCTGTCCTCCACGACCAGCACCCGGGCACCCCGTGCCGAGTCGGTCTCGTTCCCAAGCGAGTGCGCTACCCCGTTCGGGCGACTCGGCTGCTCGGGCGCGGGCGACCGACTCGGTCCGGACCGGCGTCGAGTCGCCCTGGCGTGGTGAGCGGCGATCAGCTCGAGCATCTTTCGCCCGTCGAGCGGCTTGGTCATGTAGGCGTCGCAGCCCGCAGCGAGGCAGCGCTCGCGGTCGCCAGCCATCGCGTGGGCAGAGAGCGCCAGGATCGGGGCCACGAAGCCGCGGCGACGCAGCTCGGCGGTGGCCTCGTAGCCATCCATCACCGGCATCTGCATGTCCATCACGATCACGTCGATCGGTCGAGCCGCGGCAGAGCGCTCGACGACCTCGAGCGCCTCGCGTCCGTTGCGGGCGATCGAGACCTCGCCACCGGCCTCCTCGACGTAGTGCCGCACGAGATCGCGGACCTCGGTTCGGTCATCGACGATCAGCACGCGCACGTTGATCCGCGGCAGCTCGTTGCTACCGCCCGGCGGCAGCTCGCGCGGGATCGCGGCGAAGTCGGGCTCGATCAGCTCGACCTCGGCGAGCGAGCCGGTCGCGAGCGTGAGCGTGAAGCGACTGCCCTGCCCGAGCACGCTGTCGACCTGAATGTCGCCACCGAGCATCCGCGCGAACCGGCGGCTGATCGTCAACCCGAGCCCGGTCCCACCAAACCCGCGCGTGGCAGAGGCGTCGGCTTGCATGAAGGGCTCGAACAAGTTCGCCTGGTGCTCCTGCGCGATGCCGATGCCTGTGTCGATCACGTCGATCTGCAGCAGCTCGGCCTCGCGGTGCAGCTGCGCGACCACGCGCACGCTGCCGGTCTCGGTGAACTTGATCGCGTTGCCGATCAGGTTGAGCAAGATCTGCCGCAGGCGCTTGGCCGCGGTCTCGATCATGACCGGGAGCAGCCCGCTGCGCTCGAGCGAGAGCGGCAGGTTCTTGTCGAGCGCACGCACCTCCATCAGCGCATGCACGTCGAGCAACACGTCGACGAGCTTGCAGCGCTCGCGGTCGATCTGCAGCTTGCCGGCCTCGATCTTCGACAGATCGAGGATGTCGTTGATGATCTCGAGCAGGTAGTGGCCGTTGCGCCGGATGGTCTCGACACAGAGCAGGTTGTCGGGATCGTCGAGCTGCTTGGCCAGCAGATCGGCGTAGCCGAGGATCGCGGTCATCGGCGTGCGGATCTCGTGGCTGATGTTGGCCAAGAACTCGCTCTTCGAGCGGCTCGCGGCCTCGGCCTGCTCACGCGCCAGCTCGAGCGCGCGCGTGGCCTCGCGGCGAGTGGTGATCTCCTGAACCACCGCACAGATCGCCACGACCTCGCCCTCGGTTACGACCGGCTCGTAGCTGACCAACCACCAGCGCGGTGCATGGGGCGCCCGCTGCGAGACGTACTCGATCTCGAGGTCGCGCAGCGGCGTCGCGGTCTCGAGCACGCGCCGCAGCTGCGGCTCGACCATGTCGGCGATCTCCGGGTTCAGCTCGCGGACGGTCCTGCCAATGTGGTCCGCGACCGGGCGATCGCTCATCGCGGCGAGCCGCTGATTGACGCTCAGGTAGCGGAGCTCGCGATCGTAGAGTCCAAGCCCGACGTTGGTGCCCTCGTAGATCGCCTCGAGATGGGCAACGCGCCGCTGCTCGGCACGGACGCGATCGCTGACATCGACGATGAAGCCGACCAGGCGCTCGAGCTCACCACGGCGACCACGGATGACGCACGCCCGCTCCTCGCAATGGCGGACAAGGCCGTGAGCACAGACGATCCGATATTCGATCCGCAGCGCCGACTGCTCGGCCATGCACCGGGCGAATTCACGCTCGACGCGAGTACGGTCGTCGGGATGCACCAACTCCAGCCAGCGAGCCCGAGAGCCCATGAGCTGCTCGGCGGAATGACCGGTCAGCTCGAGCGCCGCTCCGGCATAGATGATCTGGTCGGCTCGGCGATCCCAGTCGTAGAGAAGGTGCCCGGTCGTGATGGCTGCAGCCGCGAGTGGGCCCGAAGAGCCGAATTCATCGCGAACCCGTGGATGGCGTGGTATCCCGCTCGACATGGTATGGCGAACGCAGCGAGCGCCGATGGCCGCCGCGGACAAGCCATGGTCGGCTGAGCACGTCGAGCTTGCAAGCCGAGGTGTCCGAATCGATATTACTATCTATTCATGCCAGATACGTCGCAATTGGTCATTTACAGTTACACGATCTGGAATCCCCCATATTGTAAACTCATACGATGAGAAAGAGCGGACAGGAATGGTCCCCGCCCGCTCTCTCGATAACAGGACGGCTCAAGCAGCTTGCCGCAGATCGTCGCGCTCGAGCACCGCGTCCCGGTGCTTGCTGGGCCGCCACGTGCCCTCGACGACCTCCTTCGGGGGTTCGCGGATGTCCCAGACGAGACCGACCCAGCTCATCGCCTTCAGCACGTAGTAGGTCATGTCGATCTGCCACCAGTGGAAGCCCTGCCGCGTGCAGGCCTGGTAGTAGTGGTGGTTGTTGTGCCAGCCCTCGCCCATGGTGATCAGGGCGAAGAACATGCTGTTGCGGCTGTCGTCGGTGGTCGGGTAGACGCGCTTGCCGAACAGGTGAGTGAGCGAGTTGATCGTGAAGGTGCCGTGCCAGAGCAGCACGGTGCTCAGCGCGAAGCCGATCAACAGGCCCGACCAACCGAGCGCCAGGAACACGGCGAACCCGAGCACGGTGGGCGGGACCCACCAGTACTTGTTGAGCCAGACCAGCTCCGGGTACTTGGCGAAGTCCTTGATCTTCGAGTAGTCGGTCGCCTCGGTGTCGTCGAACATCCAGCCGACGTGCGCGTACCAGAACCCGCGCTGGACCGGCGAGTGGATGTCCTCGGGCTGATCCGAGTACTTGTGGTGGTGACGGTGGTGGGCTGCCCACCACAGCGCGCCCTTCTGCGAGCTGCTCTGGGCCAAGAACGCGAGCACGAACTGGAACCAGCGGCTGGTCTTGTAGGTGCGGTGGGCGAAGTAGCGGTGATAGGCCCCGGTCACACCGAACATGCGGACGAAGTAGAGAGCACCACAGACGATCCAGTCGATCGGGCGCACCTCGACGCCGGGCAGCAGCGCGAGCAGAGGGACGAAGTGGAGGAGGACGAAGGGCACGCCCTCGAGCACCTTTCGTGCGGTGCTCTTGGGCTCGGGCGCTTCTCGGACGGGGACGGCGATGGTGGCCATGACGGGGCTCGGAGCTCGGCCGCGATGCCGCGACCGCTCACCCGACCGTGCCGCAGAACAGCGTCTGGGGCCTGTCTCGAAACGTCTGCGAATGTCTCGGTTGTGTCTTCGTGAGTCCGAGCGTGCAGAAGCCTGCGCCGGCCCACTCCACGAGCGCATTGCGGGATGCACTGCGCGCGCGGACCCACATCGCGCACTCGCGCCCGCACGCCCATGGGTGGCGGCGTTTGCTCGTCAGGGCTTGGGGACGAACTTGTAGCCTGCACCACGCACCGCGACGAAGTAGCGCGGCTCCTTCGGATCCGGCTCGAAGTGCTTGCGCAGGCGCAGGATGAAGTTGTCGACCATCCGCGAGTTTGGATAGTTGTCGAGCTTCCAGACCTGCTCCTGCAGCTCTTGGCGCGGGAGCACTCGGTTGGGGTTGCTGGCGAAGTAGCGCAGCAGGTCGTACTCGAGCGCCGTGAGCTTGAGCTCTTCGTCGCCGCGCTTGGTCACGCGGGTGCGAAAGTCGATCTCGACGTCGCCGAGGATCAAGTGGCCGGGCTGATCGCTGATGTCGCCGTTGTGCTGCTGCTCCCAGTCGCGCCGCCGCAGCAGCGAGCGGACCCGCGCCAACAGCTCGTCGAGCTCGAAGGGCTTGACCAGGTAATCGTCGGCCCCGGCCTCGAGCCCACGCACGCGATCGACGGTTCGCTCGCGCGCGGTCAGCATCAGCACGGGGGTGAAGTCGCCCGCGTCGCGGAGCTTTCGACAGAGCACGAACCCGCCCTCGTCGTTGTCGGGCAACATCACGTCGACGATCAGCAGCGCGTAGCGACCCGCCTCGAGCAGGTGCGCCCCCGCGTCGCGGATCGAGTGGACGACGTCGACGGTGTAACCTTCGAGCTCGAAGTTGAGCTTGAGCCCGGTCGCGAGGTTGCGGTCGTCCTCGACCAGCAGGAGTCGCGGAGAGGCCTCGGCCATGATCGTCGTCGATGGTGGCGCGGACTCGCTCGGATTACCACCCCTAGCAGGCTGCTAGCTCTCGGTCGACTCGGCGCGGTCGAGCGGCAGCCGAACCCGAATCGTGGTCCCCTGTCCCGGCCCCGCCGACTCGGCCTCGACCTTGCCGCCGAGCGTCTGGACCAGCGCGTTGACGACGAACAAGCCGAGGCCGGTGCCGTGGCGCGAGCGGACCGCCTCTTCGGGCACCCGATAGAAGCGCTGGAAGATCCGCTTGAGGTCCTGCCGAGCGATGCCGATGCCGCGATCGCTCACTTCGATTACGTAGTGACGGCCGTCGACGCGTCCGCTCACGCGCACATCGGGCGGCCCGTCCGAGTACTTGATCGCGTTGTCGACCAGGTTGGACAGCACGGTCCGCAGCACGTGGCGGTCGACGCTCAGCGTGACGTCGCTGCTCAGCTCGAGCTCGATGGTCTCGCGCGCGAGGTGATGCCGCTGGACCAGCTCGCCGATCACCTGCTCGACGACCTCGCGGAGCGAGACCTCGCCGCGCCCGCGCGCCTCACCGCGCCCGCGAGCCTCACGACCGCCGAGGATCCGGCTGGCCTCGAGGATCCCGTCGACCAGCGTCACGAGGCGCGAGACGTCGTCGAGCATCATCATGCGCAGCTGCTCGCGCCGCTCGGGCGCCAGCTCGGGTCGCGCGAGCGTCTCGGCGGCGAGCCGCAGCGAGGCGAGCGGGGTCTTGAGCTCGTGCGTGACCGAGTCGATGAAGCTGGTCTGGCGACGGACCTCGCGGATCTCCCGGATCAGGAACACCGTGAACATGACCAGCACGGTGATGATCGCGATGAACGACACGATCCCGCCGACGAGCAGCCAGACGTTGCCGCCGAACGTGCTCTTGACCGCGCTCATGTTGCTGGCGATCACCAGCGTCCAGCCGATCGTCAGCGCGATCGTCAGCGCGACCGCGAACGACGACAAGATGATCGGCAACGAGATCGAGCGACGTTTGGGGGCAACCATGGATCTCCATCACCCCGGCGCGAGCGCGACCTCGCCGGCCGCGGTTGGGTGTCCGAGCGGATCGCTGAAGATGCCCGCGGCCACGCGCAGGTACACGACTGGGTCGTCGAAGTCGAGGCAGAGGTCGAGCACGTTGTCGTCGGGCGGGCCGGGCAGCGCAGCAGTGTCGTCGTCGAGCCGGGCTTGATCATCGAACCCGGTCGGCGCCCGGACCTGACCGTCACCGCCGCGCAGCTCGATCGCCGCGAGGTCGCTGGCGCCGACCCCCGCGAGCGCGTCGCTCCAGTAGGTCCGTAGCACCGCGCGGGCGTCGGGGCAGCGCTGCGGATCGGGGCTCAGGGGCTCGAGCGCGAGCAAGCGATCGGGCTGATCGAGCGGCGCGATCGCGGCGTCGAGGCCCTCGAGTGGCTCGCCGCCCTCGCTGAACAGCGGGCCGAGCACGTGCACGGCGATCGGCTCGGCGCCGACTTGGCCGAACGCTCCGAACAGCTGCACGCTGCGGTTCTCGTCGCCTTCATCGGCGGGGCCGAGCCGAGCCCTCGTCGGTCGCACGCGGCGACCGTCCGCTCGGACCACCGCGAAGGCCTCGGGCGCGACCGTCAGCGGGTCGATCTCGGCGCTGAACACCAAGAGCACGCTGACCTCGATCGAGCTGCCCTCGAGCGGGTCGCCAGGCGCGTAGCCGGTCGCGTGGGCCGAGAGCAGGGTGACCGTGCGAGCGGGCTCGGGCTGCGGCGCGGCGGTGTGATAGCGGCCGCGAACCCCGTAGCTGAGCGCATCGGCGCACGCGGCCGACGAGAGGGCCACGAGCAGCACGACGCCGGCGCAGGGGGCTCGACCGGAGAGCATCGCCGCGATGATAGAGCCCGTCGACTTCACGCGCACGTCGAGCGCCCCTACACTACGCGCCGTGCTGCACCTGGCCTCGACGACGCCAGCGCGCTGGGCCGAGCGAGCGCTCGCCGAGGTCGACGTGCTGCTGCTCGACCATGCCCACTGCGAGAAGAAGGCCGCCTCGACGGCGCTGAGCCTGATCTTCCGCTACCCCGAGCACCCGGAGCTGGCCTTGCCGCTCTCGCGGCTCGCCCGCGAGGAGCTGCGCCACTTCGAGCAGGTCGTCGGGATCCTGCGCACGCGCGGCCACGACTTTGCTCGGCTCGTGCCGAGCCCCTACGCCGCGCAGCTCATGAAGGCCGTGCGCACGCACGAGCCCGCCCGCCTGCTCGACACGCTGCTGTGCTGCGCGCTGATCGAGGCCCGCTCGTGCGAGCGCATGCAGGTGCTCGCGCGGGCGTTCGCGGCTCGGCTCGAGCTCGACGACCACCCAGCGACGCGAGTGCTCCACGACCTCTATGACGGGCTGCTCGCCAGCGAGGCCCGGCACTTCGCTAGCTACCTGGACCTCGCCCGCGCCGCCACCGGGATCGACGAGAGCGAGCTGCAGAGTCGGCTTAGCGAGCTCGCCGAGCACGAGGCCGCGGTCCTGCTCGTGAGCCCGGGTGACTCGCCGCGCATGCACGAAGGCGTCGGCCCGGGCTGAGCTTCGGCCTGCGTGCGCTCCGGTTCAGTTCGGGAGCACGTCGCGCTGAAGCTCGATGCGCTGAGTGTCGATCTCGGGCTCATGATCGCAGGAGGGCTCCCGCTGGTGGAGCCGTGCGGTCGCCAGCATCAGCAGATCGCCGAGCTGGGCGAGCGCGCCGGGCCGCAGACGCAAGGTCACCGGGCCGACGTCGACATGGACGACGTCGCACTCGCGGCAGAACTGGACGACGTAGCCGCGGTCGGCGGCCAGGAGCTCGAGGCTGTGTCGGTGGCTCACGTCAAACCATTATCGAAATTGAAATCTGTTTTCAAGTACAATCTCGGGTCGGAAAGATAGTTCTTTGTTGGTCCTTCCCACATCGATGAATTCTCGATTCAAAACGGTCCAGGCCGTATCCTCCGCGGCGATGACGACCCCTCGACCCTTCCGCGTGCTCGGCATCCAACAGATCGCCATCGGTGGCCCCGACAAGCAGGCCCTGCGCGCGCTGTGGGTCGACCTGCTCGGGCTCACGCCGGTGAGCAGCTATCAGAGCACGCGCGAGAACGTCGACGAGGACATCCTCCGGGCCGGGATCGAGCCCTTCGCGGTCGAGATCGATCTGATGCAGCCGATCGATCCGCAAGCCCGACCCAAGGTCGATCAACCACCACTCAACCATATTGGCCTGTGGATCGACGACCTGCCCGCCGCGGTCGCCTGGCTGGAGGGACAGGGTGTTCGGTTCACCCCGGGCGGCATCCGCAAGGGCGCCGCGGGTCATGACGTGTGCTTCATCCACCCCAAACCCGACGAGCAGCACGGCCGCGCAGGTGAGGGCGTGCTGATCGAGCTCGTCCAGGCGCCCCCCGAGGTGATCGAAGCCCACTCGACCCGCTTGTCTGTGCCGCGGCCTCTATGAAACGCTCGTGTGCATGAACGAAGGACGGCGGGACTTCTATCCCGAGATCGAGCCCTACGAGACCGGTCGGCTCGAGGTCTCGGACCTGCACGAGATCTATTGGGAGGTGTCCGGTAACCCGCGAGGCAAGCCGGTCGTGTTCGTGCACGGCGGTCCAGGCGGCGGAACCGATCCCAAGCAGCGTCGCTTCTTCGATCCGCAGGCCTACCGGATCGTGCTCTTCGATCAACGCGGCTGCGGAAAGAGCACGCCGCACGCCGAGCTGGTCGACAACACGACCTGGTCACTGGTCGAGGACATGGAGGCGCTGCGCAACCACCTCGGCATCGAGCGCTGGCAGGTCTTCGGTGGCTCGTGGGGCAGCACGCTCGCGCTGGCCTACGCGCAGAAACACCCCGAGCGGGTCACCGAGCTGATCTTGCGGGGCATCTTCTTGCTGCGCCGCAAGGAGCTGCTGTGGTTCTACCAAGAGGGCGCCAACGCGCTGTTCCCCGACGCTTGGGAGAAGTACCTCGAGCCGATCCCGGAGGGCGAGCGCGGCGACTTGATGACCGCCTACTATCGCCGGCTGACCAGCTCCGATCCGCAAGAGCGGCTGCGGGCGGCCAAGGCCTGGTCGATCTGGGAGGCGAGCACCAGCTTCCTGCTCCAGCGCCCCGAGCACATCGAGCACGCTGGTGACGACGAGTTCAGCCTCGCGTTCGCGCGAATCGAGTGCCACTACTTCGTGCACGGCGGCTTCTTCGAGTGCGACGACCAGCTGCTGCGCGACGTCGATGCGGTGCGCTCGATCCCGGCAGTGATCGTGCAGGGCCGCTACGACGTGGTCTGCCCGCTGATGTCGGCGTGGGAGCTACACCGGGCCTGGCCCGAGGCCGAGCTGCAGATCGTCCCCGACGCGGGCCACTCCGCCTACGAGCCCGGGATCGTCGATCACCTGATCCGCGCGACCGACCGGTTCCGCTGACTCACAGCTCCAGGGCCTCGACGACCTGCGAACGGAGCGGCTCGACCTTCGCGGGCTCGTCGTGGTGGGTCGGTGGCCACACGGGGGCGGGCGGCACCATGATCAGGGTGAAGCTGGGCTCGCGGATCACCTGCTCCAGCTCGCGCGGGTTGGCGAACAGCCGCCGCGCCAGCTCGCGGCCCTCGCTCCGCTCGCGCTGGCGCAAGCGATGAAAGAGCGTCCACAGCCCCTCGAAGCGACGACGCAGGATCGGCAGCAGGTAGTCGGGCAGGCCGAGGCGCAGCAGCTCGATCACCGGCTCGGGCTCGATCGTCGGCTCGTCGAGCTCGGCCGGCTCGACGGTCGCCGCGGCGCCCGGCAACCAAGGCCGGAGGTTGGCGAGCAAGCCGTGTAGCAAGAGCGCGGGCTCGAGCAGCACGGCCGCCTGCGAGTCGACCATCGGGAGCAGCTCGGACTCGGTCGAGAGCGAAATCAACACACCGGCCAGCCCGGCGCGCACGCAGGGGTTCAGCTCGGGATCGACGATCACCGCCTCGAGCCAGCGCAAGTGAGCGCCGAGCCCCTCGAGCACGCGCAGCTGAATCGCGGCGACGCGCTGGGCCTCGTGGACCGGGGTGGTCCCGTGCAGCGTGGCCATCCTTTCGATCACCTGCGGGTTGCCGACCCGCGCGTGGCGGGCCAGCCGGTCGAGCTCGTGCTCGATATCCAACGACTCGATGCGAACTACGAGAGTGTCGACCAGCGTGGACAAGTTCATGGTGTGCACACTCTGGAGCGAGGAACTTCGAATCGGGATCGGGTGCTCGTACTCGAAGCGGGCGCTCATGACCTCATGCTCCTTTAGCCCGAGCCGAGGACACGCGGAAACATCTGCATGCGATCGGCTCATGATCGGTCGTTTCCTGCGAGGGAGTGTTCGAAGCGAGCGAAGACGGTTCGTGTTGACGTAGCTTCGCTGGCCGATCGTCGTGCAGGTGGGCCGCGCAACATTGGCTGCTCGCGACGCGCGGTCGCAGCACCCGCGAAGCATCTGCGTAGTCGTGCCCGCGGTCGTGACGGAGCAGCCGCGATCCGAGCGCGCGGTCGAGCACCTCCGCGTAGCGATGGCGCTCATGAACCCGGCCGGCCCGACTGCCGACACCCTCCGCCGCTCGCCCTCGGCCCATTGCCAGCCACCGACCTGGACGATCCTGGCGCCCTCTGACAAGCTCCGAGCGTGCCGCTGCAGCGCTCCTTGTACCCGTCGATCACACCCTACGACAGCGGCTTCCTGCGGGTCTCACCGGTCCACGAGCTCTACTGGGAACAGTCGGGCAATCCGGTGGGCAAGCCGGTGATCTTCCTACATGGTGGTCCGGGGGGCGGCACCGACCCCAAGCACCGCCGCTTCTTCGACCCGTCCCGTTATCGAATCATCCTCTTCGACCAGCGCGGCTGTGGCCGCTCGCGCCCGCACGCGAGCCTCGACCAGAACGACACTTGGTCGCTGGTCGAGGACATCGAGCGCCTGCGCAAGCACTTTGGCGTCGAGCGCTGGCAGGTGTTCGGCGGCTCGTGGGGCAGCACGCTCGCGCTCGCCTACGCGCAGCGGCACCCCGAGCGGGTCACGGAGCTGGTCCTGCGTGGCATCTTCACCTTCACCGAGGCCGAGATGGCGTGGTTCTACGGCGGCGGTACGGCGACGCTGTTCCCAGATGCCTGGGCCGACTTCGTCGCGCCGATCCCCGCGCACGAGCGCGGCGAGCTGATCACCGCCTACCACCGCCGCCTGACCGGAGAGGATCCGCGCGAGCGGGCCCGCTGCGCGCAAGCGTGGAGCCTCTACGAGTGCCGGGTTGCGACCTTGATGCCGGATCCCGACGTCGAGGCGCATTGCGAGGACCTGAGCTTCACCCTGCCCTTCGCGCGGATCGAATGCCACTACTTCGTCAATGGCGGATTTCTGGATCACGAGCAGCAATTGCTCGACGACGCCGCGGGGATTCGCCACTTGCCGACCACGATCGTGCACGGACGCTATGACGTGATCTGCCCGGTCAAGAACGCTTGGGAGCTGCACCGGCGGCTGCCCGAGTCGGAATTGATCGTGGTGCCGGACGCCGGGCACTCGGCGTTCGAGACCGGGATCGTGTCGGCGTTGGTGGCGGCTACCGATCGCTACGCGGTCGGCTGACTACGCGTCGATCAGCTCAGGCATGCCCTGAATCCGCTCGTAGTAGTGCGGGTACTCGGTCTGGACCCGTCGCTCGAGCCGCTCCATCAGCTGCTCGTTGCGCTTGGCCCCGCCGATCAAGTGCGTGTAGCCAACCCGCGCGGCCTGATCGGGATCGAAGGCGCCCCAGTGCGTCTCGAACAGGTAGCGGATCTCGAGCCCCGGCCAGTCGGGCCCGGGACCCTCGCCATGCCAGGCGATGCAGGCCGAGAGCAGGTACTGCTCGACGTGCACGTTGGGGTCGAGCTCGCGAATGCCGAGAAAGTCGGCCCAACCGCTGCGGTTGCCCGGATGCTCGACCATGCGGATCGCCTGCTCGGCGTAGGCACGGATGAACTCCGTGTCGCAGCCGCCGAAGATCCCGCAGCAAGCGGCGGTCCGAAAGCCGGGTCGCCGCGCGTACCACCGCCAAGCTTCGGGCAGCCACGCGTCGGGCCCCACGAGCAGCTCGTCGATCCGGTCGGGCTGGTAGTAGCTCACGCGCGTCCAGGGCTCGAAGTACTCGGGGTTTTGGGCCAGCAGCGGCGCTCGCTCGAGCGCAGGCGGCAGGCGCTGCCACAGGAACACGTCGTTGTCGACGTGCACGAAGGGCGCTCGCTGGGCTCGATAGGCGTAGAGCTTGCCGAGCGCCCAGAAGCGTGGGTGGGCGTCGTCGAGCGCGTCGAGCTCGGTCGAGACCTCGTCGAAGGGCAGCCCGAGCATGTCGACCAGCCAACGCTTGCCGCGAGCATCCGTGACAAGCGCGGTGTCGGGGAAGTGCTGCCGAGCGCGCTCGAACGAGAGCGCCCACGCATAGAGGTGATGGCGCTCGCTCGCCCAGCGAGCGGCCTCGCTGGACATCGCGGGCTTGGTCCACAGCGACCACAGGGAGCGGCGGATCTCGACCGTCTTCATGGTCCCGCAAGCCTCATCACAGCAAGCCCCCGCCGATGCCCTGCAAGCCGAGCATGTACGAGCTGGGGGCGCCGTAGAAGTTGCCGACCGAGGTCGCGTAGATCCACGGCCAGTAGGGCACCATGGTGTAGCCGCTGCCTACCTGCTGGAGCGGGACATGCACGCAAAAGCGCAGCTCGAACCGACCGCCGGCGAGCTGCTGGCCACCGACGAGGCGCGGGGCGAGCTGACCGGGCACCGCGCTGGTCGAGCCGACGAAGTCGCCGTCGACGATCAGCCGGGCCTCGAGCACGGTCGGGATCGGGTTCTTGATCAGCGAGGCGAACGTGGCTTCGGCGAGCCGGTAGAGATCCGCGGCGACCGGCACCCACAGCAACGTGTCGGTGTCGACCCGCTGGACGCTGCCGCGCAAGCTCAGCCACTGCATGCCGAGCGAGAGCGGCGCGTCACTGGGGCTCGAGCTGCCGAGTGGGAAGGGCAAGAGCAGCTCGACGCTGACGCTGCGAGCGAGGCTGAGCGCGTCGAGCTCGGGCAGGCCCTGCACGTCGACGGTGATACCGAAGCGGAGGTTGGCGATGTCGAACGACGCAGCGCCAGCGAGCGAGAATGGCTGGCTGGGACCGGCGTAGGCGCTGATCGCCACGATCGTGCTCGAGCTGGCCTCGACCGCGGCGACCGTCGTCTGCAAGCTGGCCAGCGCGGCCGTGTTCGCCTCGACCTTGCCTTCGACGGTCACCAGCGTGCTGCGCAGCGTGACCTGCAGATCGTTCCAGTCCTTGCTGCGGATCAGATCGCCAGGGTTCTTCTTGATGTAGGGATCCTGCGTGTCGGCCATCGATGTCGCGATTTTCGGGCGTCGCGCTCGACTCGACAACGCTGACCGCGAGGCGGGCTTCGTCGATTTGGACGGGTTGGCTATGCTCTCGTCGTGCTCGCTAATCGACCGCTCGGCGAGGGATCCTGGCTGTTGCCGCTGGTCACCCCCACGCTCCCGCCCGCGACCGCGACCAACAGCCTGATCGTCGGGGGCGATCGCTTGCTGGTCATTGAGCCGGCTACTCCCCATCCCGGTGAACGGGCCAAGCTCGACGCGCTCTTGGCCGAGCTGCGCTCCGAGGGGCGAGAGATCGTGGGCATCGTGCTCACGCACCACCATGTCGACCATGTCGGCTACGCCGAGGCGCTGCGCGAGCGCCTGGCGGTGCCGGTGCTCGCCCACCCCGACACGGCGAGTCGCCTGCGCTTTGCGGTCGATCAGACGATCGACGAAGGCTGGACGATCGACCTCGGCTCGGGGCACGTCGTCGAGGTCGTTCACACGCCGGGTCATGCGCCGGGCCACCTGGTCATCTGGGATCGCGCCACCGACCTCGCGCACGTCGGCGATCTCGTCGCAGGCGAAGGCACGATCCTCGTCGACCCGCGGGACGCGGGCAGCATGCGCCTCTACCTCGCCTCGCTACGACGCATGCAAGCGCTCGTGCGCGCGCGGGCGGACGCGTCGGGGCGCATGCCCGCGTTCGTGCCCGCGCACGGGCCGGTGCTCGAGCAGCCGATCGCGCTGCTCGAGCGCTACGTGAACCACCGCCTGATGCGAGAGGACAAGGTTCGCCGCGCGGTGCTCGACGGGGCACGGACGTTCGAGGCGATCTTGGCGGCCGCCTACGCCGACACGCCCAAGCACGTGTGGCCGCTCGCCGCGATGTCGCTCGAGGCCCACCTTCAGAAGCTGGTCGAGGACAACGAGCTGGTCCGCGAAGGAATGGGAGCGCGGCCGCTCGAGTGATCAGACCCGCAGGCGCTCGCGCAGGCGAGCGAGCGCCGCGATGTGCTCGAGCCGAGTCCGACAGCAGCCACCGATCAGCTTGGCGCCGAGCGACCACCAGGTCCGCGCGAGCTCGGCGAGCTCGTCGGGGGTCGTCTCGCCACCGACCCATCCCCGCGCGTGCCAGCGCTCGCCCGAGTTGGGATAGGCGACCAGCGGGCCGTCCCAGCGCTCGCGCAGACGAGCGAGCGCCGGGGCGACCTCGGCAGGGCCGACACAGTTGACGCCGATCGCCAGCACGCGTGGGTGACCGAGCAGCGGAGCGATCGCCTCGCGCAGGTCGGTGCCGTCCGCCAGCGCGGGGATCGGGGCCGCGCGCCGCAGCGAGAGCGAGACCCAGGCGAGTGGACCCTCGCTACGCTCGAGCAGCTCGGAGATCGCCGCGATCTCGGTCGCGTCGGGGATCGTCTCGAACGCGAGCAGATCAGCCTGCTCGCTCAGCACGCGCAGACGATCGTGGTGAAAGTCGATCAAGCTCGCACGATCCAGGCCATAGCCGCCGCGGTACTCGGAGCCGTCGGCCAACAACGCGCCGTAGCTACCGATCGAGGCCGCGACCCGAGCAGGTCGAGCAACCTCCGCGATCGCCTCGCGGGCGAGCTCGACGCTGCGGCGCAGCAACGCCGCAGCTGCGCCCCGATCGAGCCCGCGCGCGGCGAGGCCCTGAAAGGTCGCTTGGTAGCTGGCGGTGGTGAGGATCTCGGCGCCCGCCTGCAACCACACGCGATGGACCGCGAGCACCCGCTCGGGTTGCTCGAGCAGGATCTTGGCGGACCACAGCGGGTCGTCGAGGTCGCAGCCGCAACGCTCGAGCTCGGTAGCGAGGGCGCCGTCGAGCAGCATGAAGGGGGAGGCCGCAAGCCGGACGGACCAGGCGTCCATCATGTGCGGCACAGTGGCACGAATGCGGGTAGGTTTCCCGCCATGCTCGTCGTCGACGACGCGATCGCGCTCGCCCAGGAGGCGCTCGGACAGCTCGGCGAGCTGCGGCTGGTGCCTGGACGGGCGATCGGGCCGACGCTGCCGGAGCTAGCCGAGGCCGAGGTCTTGCTGGTCCGCAGCGTCACGCGGATCGACGATCGCCTGCTCGACGCGGCGCCGCGGCTGCGCCTGGTCGGCACGGCGACGGCCGGGATCGACCACGTGGACGAGGCAGCGCTGGCCAAGCGCGGCATCGCGTTCGCCCACGCGCCCGGCTGCAACGCACAGGCGGTCGCGGAGTGGGTAGTGGCGGCGCTGATCGACCTAGCGTCCCGGCCCCCGAGCGAGCTCGACGAGCTACTCATGGGCCCGATCGGGCTGGTCGGCTGCGGGGAGGTCGGCTCGCGCCTCGCTCGGCTGGTTCGGCGGCTCGGTTGGACGGTGCTCTGCTGCGACCCTGCGCGAGCGCAGCGCGGCGACGCGGACGAGGCGTGGGTGTCGATCGACGAGCTGTGGGCGGCGTGCCCGGTGATCAGCCTGCACGTGCCGCTCGTGCACGACGGCGAGCACACGACGAAGGGGCTGATCGATTTCGACCGGCCGAGGCTCGCCGCGACCGGCAGCAAGCTCTTGATCAACACCAGCCGCGGCGCGGTGGTCAAGGATCGGGCGCTCGATCGGGCGGACCTCCACACGATCGTGCTCGACGTGTTCGAGAGGGAGCCGGCGCTTCACTGGGCGAGGCTCGCGGATCCGCGGCTCGCTCGGGTGTCGCCGCACGTGGCCGGCTACAGCTTGGAGGGAAAGCTGCGAGCGACGGCGGCGATGCACGCCGCGGTCGCGCGTCTACGCGGCGTCGAGCCGAGCTGGACTGGGACCGAGCAGCTGCCGGACCAGCGCCTCTCGACCGTCTCCGACGAAGGACGATCGGATCCCTGGTCAGCGCTGCAAGCCTTGATCGAGCAGGTGATCGCGCTCTCGCGCGATGACGCCCGCGTGCGCGCGCTGGTCGAGCTGCCCGAGCACGAGCGGCCGGCAGCGTTCGAGCAGCTGCGGCGCGGCTACGTGTTTCGACGCGAGCTCGCGGGATGCAGCGTCGTGCGCGACCGCTCGCTCGACGCCGAGGTGCAGCTCGGGGGCCTGCGAGCGCCGATCCACGCGATCCTCGAGCGGCTGGGCGTGCGAGTGCTCGGGTGAACCGGGCGGCGGCGTCGCCTTTTCAGCCCACGGAGCCGAAAGGGCACCAGTGGGCCCCGCGCGCACGCAGTGAACCGGAGGGGGGCGCTCGGGACTACCCGCTCGCCCTCATCGAGGTCGTTCGCATGGCTTCTCTACCCTCCGCTGCTCCCCCGTCCCCCCTTCGGCCCGAACGCGCCCTGCTCACGCCGCTGTGGGTCGGCTCGCTGGTGCTGCTGGTCATCAACGACCACCTGCTCAAGGGCGCCGGCGTGCTCCCGGGCGTCCTGACCGGCAAGCTCAGCGACTTCGCCGGGTTGATCGTCGCCCCGGTCCTGCTCGCAGCTTTGCTGCGCGTCCGTACCCGCGAGCACCTGCTCGCTTGCCACGTCGCGACCGGGCTCGTGTTCGCGGGCATCCAGCTCTCGATCCCCTTCGCGGATCTGTGGAGCGGTCTGATGGGCACGATCGGCTTCCCCTGGGTCATCACCTCCGACCCCACCGACCTGATCGCCCTGCCGATGCTGCTGGTCTCGTGGCGCTCGTTGACCCCGGCGATGCAGCGGCCCGCGTTGCTCGGCCTCCAGCGCACGGCCGTCGCGACCCTGAGCCTGTTCGGCCTGTGGGCGACGGTCGCAACCTCTCAGGAGATCGACCCGAGCGGCGAGTGGTACCAGGACATCGAGGGCGAGGCCTACATCAACAACGCCAACGAGTTCGACATCGCCCTGTTCGTCCGCGAGCTGCGGTCGGACATCGAGATCGACTGCGACGAGATCGCCGAGCAGCCCGGTCGGCTGCCCGACCATGCGTTCGGCGAGGCCGTGCACTGGGTCCTGCCGCCGCGCACCAACATCGGGCTCGCACCGACCGACGAGCTGGGCTCGTGCCGCGCGTTCCTGGTCGCGGGCGAGGGCATCCCGCCGGTGATCCTGTTCTGGCAGGCCGACGAGCTCGACCGGTGGTGGTTCCCCGGCCAGACCTTCGAGACCGCGTCCCTCCACGAGCAAGGCGTCGCCGTGGTGTTCGAGGACGAGGGCAAGCCGGCCAAGTGGGTGGGCGGCGAGCAGCTGCGCTACACGCCGACCACCACCGCGCCCGAGGTGCCGCAGAGCTGCGAGATGGCCGACGCCAGCGCCCGGATCGACTGGAGCACCGAGCTCCCGACCTGGCGCGCGCTCGAGCTGCAGAGCAAGAGCTACGGCGTCGACGGCTGCTTCGAGCTCGAGCTGCTCGACCTCGGCCAAGACGGTGAGCTGTGGACGGTCTACCTGTGCATGCCCGAGGCGGCGCTGCCCTTCGTCGTCGGCGATCACCTGCGCATGAACGAGAGCGGGGGCGAAGCCGGGCTGACGATCGAGCTGCTCAACTCCCAGACCAACACGCCCGCGATCGACGACCAGGGTCGCTACCTGCTCGCGGTCTTGCTCGCCCGGGGCGTCGCCAGCCTCAACTCGCTCAGGGCCGCGATCCCGGGCCGGGCGATGGCCGAGGTCCCCTCGACGACCTGCCCGTGGCTGCTCGACGACGGCTGCGCGACCGCGGAGCTGCCGATCGAGCTGCAGATCGCGACCCTCGACGGGACGATCGGCGCGAGCGAGCAGCCGCACGTGTTCATCGATGACGGCTCGGACCCGATGTCACGCGAGCTGACCGTCGCTTACCTGCGCTCGCGGGTGCTGCTCGACCCGATCTGCTCGGATGGCGCCGACGCTGCTGGTCTGGATCTCGACTTCGTGGTCGTGACCCGCCCTGCGCCATGATCTAGCCATGATCTAGCCAGTGCTAGCCAGTGCTGCCCAGTGAACCACTCGCGTCCGGCTCGGACTGATCGCTCGCCCTTGGAGACCTGATCATGACTTCCCCTCGCAGCTTCCGCTCCCTCGCGTGCTCGTTCGGGCTCGCAGCTCTCGCCGCCCTCTCGCTCCCCTCGCTCGGCTGTGCGATGGCCGAGGACGGCGCCTTCGACCAGTTCGGCGAGGGCAACTCGCTCGACCCCGGCGTCGGCCAAGGCGGCGCGCAAGACTTCGGCCTGTTCCGCGAGATCCTGCTCGCCGGTGAGATCCCCGGCCCGGACACGATCGACGACCTCGGCTTCTTCGCCGAGCACCGGATCGAGCTGCCCGACGCCGACTGCGGCGAGAACGTCTGCATCCACGGGATGCTCGGCGTGATGGGCAACATGATCTCCGGCTCGAACTGCACGGTCGTGCTGATCGGCATGAACACGCCGATCGACCCGGAGCAGCTCGAGCGGCCGCCGCTCAACCTCGCGATCACCGTCGACCTGAGCGGCTCGATGGCGGGCACGCCGATGGCCCGCCTGCGCGACGGCTTGCTCGCGATGACCAGCGAGCTGACCGCCGAGGATCGCATCACGTTGATCGGCTTCTCGGACACCGCCGAGGTGCTCGTCGAGCAGGTCCCGGGCACCAGCCCCGAGCTGACCGCCGCGATCAACGGGCTCCAGCCGCTGGGCGGCACCAACATCTACGCCGGCCTGCGCGAGGCCTACGAGCGGATCGACGCGTTCGCCGAGGAGGGCCGACAAAACCGCGTGCTGTTGGTCTCCGACGGGGTCGCCAACGCGGGGATCACCAGCGACGCCAAGATCCTCGGGCTCGCCGAGAGCTGGTCCGGGCTCGGCTACGGCCTGACCACGATCGGCCTCGGCAGCGAGTTCGACGTCGAGCTGATGCGCGAGCTGGCCGAGGTCGGCAGCGGGTCGTTCTACTACGTCGAGGATCCAGCCGCGGTCATCGAGGTGTTCGTCGAGGAGGCGCAGGCCTTCTTGGTCCCGCTCGCCGAGCAGATCGAGATCGAGGCGACCGTGTTCCACGGCTATGACCTGCGCAACGTCTACGGGACCAAGCAGGCGATCACCTCGGGCAACTACGTCGACATCGAGATCCCGATCCTGCAGCTCGCCTACCGGCCTCCGACCGAGGAGCCCGAGCCCGGTCGTCGCGGCGGTGGCGGGGCGATCCTGCTCGAGCTCTTGCCCAACGGCCTCGAGCCCGGCGAGGTCGGCCACATCGACTTTCGCTACGTCGATCCGGTCGATGGCACGCC
>CBFGLP010001329.1:0-6304 GCA_965649595.1 uncultured Myxococcales bacterium
GCAGACCAGCGCGCAGGCCTTCGTCGAGATCCGCAACGTCCAGGCTCGCTTCGGCGACGAGATGGGCGTCCGCACGATCCGCGAGTACACGCCGCTGCACGGGGCCCCGGACGCCCGCAACGTGCTCGATTACCTGCTCGACTGGCGCCGCGGCGGCCCCGAGCGCAACGCCCAGCTGGCGGCCGTTTACAGCGACTTCATGCTCCACCAGGTCGCGATGATCAACGGCGTGGTCGAGGGCGTGCAGGCGCTGCTCGAGCAGTTCCGGCCGCAGGAGATCGAGCGCGGGGTCTCGGGGCTCAACAAGTCGGCGGCGATCTGGAAGAAGTACGGCGAGCGCTACCTCGAGATGATCGAGGAGCGGGGCGTGTCGCAGCTGGTGTTCGGACCGGAGTTCGCCCGGGCGTACGCGCAGGTCGGCGGCGGGGGGTGAGCGCGGGCGCCTCGGCCAGCGAGGCGACCGCGGCGAGTTTGTCTGGCTCGTGATTGCGAGCTCTCAGTCGGATTGGCGCGATCATGATCGCTGCTCGAGCAGCGTGGTTGTCACGAGGTCAATGCGTCGACCGAGCTCGCTGGTCTGGAGAAACTCGCGGATCCTCTTTCGCGCGATGATGAAATTCGTATCCTCGATGTCTATCTCTGCAATCGTCGACTCCGCCTCCGCGCCCAGAGCTGCCAATTGTACGTGCTCGACGTTCGTCGGATCGAAGCGCGGAATCGGCAGTGACCATACGTATTTGTCAATGTGCCGCTCGTCCTTGCCGAACGCCATCAACGGTCGAACCAGCTGCGTGACGCTGGCTGCATTCAATATCGCACATAAAAAATGTGCTTCGGCGTCCGACTCGACGCTCGCCCAGTAGAGCCCATGCTCGATGACCGCGCGCTCGTCGAGCACTCGGGCCGCCGCGAGGTGCATGCCCGACGCCGAGTAGACGATGCGCTTTGGCGGGATCGGGAATTGCCCGGTGAGCTTGCCGTGATAGTCGAGCTGCTGCTCGAGCGAGAGCCGATCATTGGTGCGGTGAGCCGCCCAGAGCTCGCGCGTGCGCAGCCACCAGGCTTGGATGCGCTCGGTCTGCCAGTTGCCCGCGCGATCGAGCGGCAGCACGCAGAGCCTTGGCTCGCGCACGCGGTAAGGCAGCACGGTCTCGCCGAGGTGTACGCGATAGACCAGCTCCGCCTCGACCACGCCAGCTAATGGCGAGAGATCCTTCCACGGTCGCTTTTCATAGTTGGAACGCACCGATCGAATCGAGACGTGGTGGACGTCGTCCACGTCGTTCACGTCGGGGGCGTCGCCCGCTCGCTCGACGAAGAACAGCACCCGCGGGACGATCGTCGCGCCTTGGCGAAATCGCGGGTGATAGGGTGATCGCTCGGTCTCGACCGCCGCCCGCGTCGTGCCTCGGCGCCGCTCGATTCGATCGCCTACGCTCGCCCAGCTCGCGTGCTCGGGCACCCGTCCGGACCAGATCTCGCCTGCGTCGGGCAGCGGGTTGGCCTCGGCGCTCCGTCGCCCGAATACCACACAGGCGGTGATCGGAAAGAAGTGCGGACGCAACTTGCGAAGGTCCCAGGGCTCGCCGAACGCTACCCGCAATTGCCCCTCGGGCCCGTCATGGTGACCCGATCGAAAGCCGCGAAAATGCTGACGATCGAGCGCCGCGCTCGGCATGATGAACGCGAACCGCCCCTCGTCGCGCAGGTGTGATTCGATCGTTCGAAGCGCGAACAGGCCCGACAAGTCTTGGTGGGTGGCAACCGTGGCCCCGTGCCAGATGCGGTAGGCTTCGCTGAGCCGGCGAAAGTCGGCCTGCAGCTCGGGCTGCATGTAGCGATAGGCGAGCCAGGGCGGGTTGCCGAGCAGCAGGTCGAATTGCTCGGCCGGCGCCGCGATTCCATCGTGGATCTTCGAGGGCCAGCGCATGGCGTCGGCCAGGTAGATCGGCACGCGAATACGCCCTCGCGCTGGGCTCAATAGGCGCTCGCGTCCAATTGCGAGCAAGTACGTGACCCGGGCGAGGCTGACCGCGACCGGGTGGAGATCCATGCCTACGACGCTCCGCGTCAGCTCCTCGATCGCTTTGCCAACCCCGTGCCCGGCCGAGTCCGCCGCGGCCAGACATCGCCGCGCCGCATGAAACACGAAGGTCCCGGACCCGCACGCAGGATCGAGCACGCGTGACTCGAGCGGGTCGGGGAGGGCGGTCGTGGTGACGATCTCGGCCAGCCAATCGGGCGTGTAGTGCTCGCCGAGGCGCTTGCGAATCGGCGCCGCGATCACCGACTCGTAGAGCGCCTTGAGCACGTCGTGTTGCACGGCGGCCCAGTCGAGCTCGCTGACCTCGTGGGCGAGGTCGCGGATGAACGAGTCGCCACCTTCGACCTCGGCGACCCAGCCGAACACGTCCGCTTCGACCACCCCATATACACCGATGCTCGCCAGGCGCTCTCCCGACAGGATCGTGCGTGGATCGAGGGTCTCCGGCGCGAGCTCGACGAGCGCGTGAGCGGCCAACTTGGCGACGCTCACCACCAGCGTGTGCGCGATGAACAGCTCATCGTCATCGTCATCGCCGAGCTGGGCGCCCAACGTGGTCTCGAGCAGCCGCGCCCACAGCCCTCGATTGGCTACGACGACTGGCTGTCGAGCGTTCGTTCGATGCAAGGCGGCGAGCGCCGCTAGGGGGGCGCCCAAGCACGCCCCGAGCCTTCCAACGTCGACTATCGCGGAGGAACGCGGCGTCGCGTCACTCCGCTTCGGCCGGCTTGGCGTCGTGGGCGACGCTGCCGTAGTTGGCGATCATGTGCTCCCAGAGGCTCTCGCGGGTCTCGAAGAATCGATCCTTGTAGACCAGCCGACGATCGACCGCCGCGTCGCGGAACTCCTGCGGCGGGGCGTCGGGCTGAGCGGGATCCTTGTCGCGGATCACGACCTGCTCCGAGACCAATGGCACACCCTCGTCGAAGGTGACCGAGCGGACGATCTCGAACTTGCGCTCCCAGCCGTCGGGCAGGATCGAGGTGTATTGATCGAAGAGCACGAACTCGGCCTCGCCGAGGCAGGTGCCTCCGGCCTCGCCCGTGTCCTTGTTGGGCTCGAGCTTGAGCGGGACCGTCACGAAGCGTTGGTCGAGCAGCGGGAGCAGCTTCATGATCCGCTGGCAGACCTTGCCGTCTTCGGCGCAGCGATCGCTCTCGACGATCAGGATCTGCGTGCCCGCGGACTCCTCGAGCCGCAGGCGGGCCTTGGTCTTGTGGGCGCGCAGGGTGCCGAGGCCACGCACGGCCACGCCCTTCTTGGTCCACTGGACCAGCGCGACCGGCCCCGAGGCGGTGCCGTCGTCGTAGTGGCTGGCCTGCGCCCACGCGAGCACGGTCCCGTTGGGGCCCTCGCCGAGCACGAGATCTTCGGCGGTCAGCGGACGGGCGGGCAGGCGGCCAGCCTCGGGGTCCTTGCCGATCTCGCAGCCCGCGACCACGCGCTGGCCCTCTTCGGCAGGCTTCTCGCCCTCGGCGAGCGGCGGAAGGGTGGGGGTTAGGACGTTGCCGCCGGCACAGTCGGTCGGCTGCTCAGGCGGGAGCATCTGCTCGCGGTCGAAGCGCGTGAGCAGGATCGAGAACCACAGATCGGGCGGCAGCTCTTGAGCGGCCGACTCTTCCGCGGCCGCGCCCGCGACCTCGACCAGGCAGACCGGCATGTCGTCGGACACGCCGCGCTTCTTGCAGGCGCCGACGAGGCTGGCGAGCGCGACGAGACCCACCATCGAGGCCCTCAGCCCCAAACGGGGCCGCCAAGAAGTACTGCGCGTCCTCATCAGTCCACGCCTCCGCCGCGGATGACGTCGGTCTCGCGCTTCTTCTTGGCGCGCTTCTTGACCACGAGATCGACGGTGAAGATCTTGTCCTTCTTGTTCTTCCACAAGAACACGTCGTTCTTCTCGGCCAGCGACTTGAGCTTGCCGAACTTGAGCTGCTTCTTCTCGGTCTTGTAGTAGGCGACCGGCTGTTTGTAGCCCTCGCGCTTGGGGATCTCGGTCAACCGGAACACGCCGTCCTCGGTCTGCACGAACCCGTAGGCGCAGCTGCGATCCTTGCACGACGCCTCGAACGCGACCCAGAGCAGCGGCGCGCCGTTGCGCTCATCCTTCTCGAGGATCAGGCCCTTGGTGTTCTTGGCGATGATGTACTTGAGCAGCCGCTCTTCGGACGCCTCGGTGATGGTCTTGTTGACCTCGTAGCTCTCACCCTCGCCGAGCTCCTCGTAGACGACGATCAGCTTGCGGCTGACGTAGACGCGCAGCTCCTCGGTGGCCTGCTCGCGGACATCGATCCGCTCGAACTCGGCCGGGGAGAGCTCGAGTCGACGGGCGCAGCCCGGACTCGCGAGCAGCCCGAAGGTCAGGGCCAGGACGCCGAGCGTCCGTCGGAGCAGTCGGCTTGAGTTCGGGCCTGTAGCGCGCATTTTCGGCGACTAGGGGTACAGCACCCTGGCCCGTCGCGTCAACGTGGATGGCGCTCGACGGCCCGAGCACGGCCCGGCCGCGAGCCCTCGGGCGAGCTTCGATGTGTGAGGAGGCACGATCCGAGAGCGACCTTGCACGAACGTGGCCGGGTGAGCAGACGGCAGCCCGGCCGGCGGGTGGTGAGGGGCTGGGCGTGCGAGAAAGCGGTTGGAGCGAGGGCGCTCGCGGGTCATGCTCGGGCCCCGCAGGGACGGCCATGCTGCGAATCAGGATCTCGAGTCAGAGCGAGCCGACGAGGGTCGAGAGCTTCGCGAAGTCGGACATCACGATCGGCCGCGCCCCCCACAACGATCTCGTGCTCGCCGAGCGTGGGGTGTCGAGCAGTCACGCACGCTTGACCGTGCTGCCGAGCGGCGAGCTCGTGCTCACCGATCTCAACTCGACCAACGGAACCTTCGTCAACAGTCAGCGCCTGCAGGGCTCGGTCAGCGTCGGCTACTACGACGAGCTCTACATCTGCCACATCCGAATCGAGGTCGCGGTCGGGAACCAAGAGTTTCGCGAGTTCGTGCCGATGGATGCTGGCCAGGCGCAGAGCGGCAGCACGATGATGGCCAACGACGTGCAGATCGCCGCGCTGCGACAGGCCGCGGAGGCATCGGCGCATCGCAAGCCGGGCACGGTCTCGGGCGAGATCGGCGGGCAATGGAACGCCGATCCGCAAGGCCAAGCGGGCTACGACCCGAGCCAATGGCAGCAGGGTCAGCCGGGCTACGATCCGAACCAGTGGCAGCAGGGTCAGCCGGGCTATGACCCGAACCAGTGGGGCCAACAAGGCCAGCAGGGCTACGACCCGAACCAGTGGGGCCAGCAAGCCCAGCAGGGATACGACCCGAACCAAGCGCAGTACGGCCAGGGCTACGATCCGAACCAGTGGGGCCAGCAAGCGAACGCGGGCCAGCAGGCGCAGTTTGGCCATGGGCAGGACGCGTACGCCCAGCAAGCCCAGTACGGCGGCTATGGCCAGGACGCGTATGGGCACCACGACCCCTACGCGCATCAGCATCACGGCCATCAGGCGCCCGATGCCCAGCACGGCCATTACGCGCCACCGGCCGAGGTCGAAGAGGTCGAGGCCGAGGTGATCGAGGAGGTCGAGCCCGAGGTCGAGCCGGAGGCCGATGACGACGCCGACGAGTTCGATCACCCGACGCTCGGTCCCGGTGACTTCGAGCTGCTCGGCGAGGAGGTCCGCAAGCTGGCTGCCCAAGCCAAGGCGGACACGCCGGCTGCCCCGGTCCACGAGAGCGTCGATTCGCGACGGCCGCCGCCGCAGCCGCCCGGGCGAGCGCCGACGCCTGCGGGTGGGCTTCGTCAGCCCGTCCGGGCTGAAGGGCTTCGTCAGCCGGCCGCAGCCGAGGGGGTGAGCCCCAGCTCGGCGGGCCTGAGCGTCGAGTCCCAGCGCAAGCCACCGCCGCAGCCGCCGGGCCGGCGACCCCCACGACCGGGCGAAGGCGCGGCCGAGCGCTCGACGCCAGCTCGTCAGGACTTCGTCGGCCCCTCCGGTCCGAAGGGCCCGCAGCCGAGCGTCCGCGAGGAGCCGCCGAGCATGGATGAGCCGCCGAGCTTCGACGCGGAGCCGCCGAGCTTCGACGCGGGACCACCGAAGTTCGACGGACCGCCGAGCTTCGAGGATGCGCCGCCGAGCCTCGGAGGACCGCCGAGCCTCGACGCGCCGCCAAGCCTCGGAGGACCGCCGAGCCTCGACGCGCCGAGCTTCGACGCGGGCCCACCGAAGTTCGACGGGCCGCCGAGCTTCGACGACGCGCCGCCGA
>CBFGLP010001330.1:0-3415 GCA_965649595.1 uncultured Myxococcales bacterium
GCGAAGCCACCTCCGCCGGTGTCGGAGGTCGAGCCGAGGTCATCCCAGGTCTGCGCGCGATCGATGCCCACGACCCGCTGCTGGGGGTGCGCCGCGAAGAATTCTCCTAGGCTGCCCGAGATCTCGGCCGGCGCGGTGGTGACGAAGTGGACCCGCTCGGACCACCACTGCTGAGACTCGGCGTCGAGCGGAGCGAGGGTCTGGCCGATCTTGGCCTGCCAGGCCATCGCGCCCGCGGCCGGATCTGCCTCGGACGAGAGGAAGAAGTAGTGCACGTTCTTGCCGGAGCGCTCGAACAGCTGCTGGCTGAAGCTGCTCCGCAGGCTGTCGCTCGTGCCATCGCCGGTGTGATGCACGAACACGTAGCTCTCGCAGCCAGAGAAGTGCTCGACCAGGTTCCACGGCCCGAAGGTCGTCTCGACCGTGAAGTCGCCAGCGACCTCGCCCCAGCCCGTGCCCGTACCCGCGCGAAAGTCTGCGACCGGCAAGCCGAGCTGCTCGCAGACAGCGTCGAGGTCACCGCCGCCGTCGCCGGTCTCGCTGGTCATGTCCGCGTCGGTCGTCTCGCCGGTGTCCGTCGTCGCCTCGCTCGACGAGCCCTCGTCGCCGACCTCGTCGTCCCCGGGCCCGCCTCCTCGGCAGCCGAGGTTCGACGCGCAGACCAGCGAGAGAAACCCGAGCACGACGAAGCGGTGCCGAACGTGCGAGAACATGGCCGACGAAGCTAGCAGCTCACCCCGCTCCGCGTCGCCCTCCCGCCTCGTGGATCGGCTCATCGTTTGACGGGTCCACACCTTTGTGCGAAGCAGCGGCGTCGCCCTCGTTCGTGCGAGGGCGCTCCAGTGGGTCCCGATGCGCGCGCAGACCTACTCCCGCTACGGTGGTCCCGAGGTGCTCGAGCTGCGCTCGGATCTGCCCGATCCCCGGCCGAGCGCGCATCAGGTGCTCATCGAGGTGCGAGGCTCGTCGGTCAACCCGATCGACTGGAAGCTTCGCAGCGGCCACCTCCGGCGGGTGATCCCGCTGCGCTTTCCGATGATCCCCGGGCGCGACTTCTGGGGCACCGTGCTCGACTGCGGCAGCGGAGCGACCTCGGTCGCGCCGGGCGACGTGGTGTTCGGAGTCGCGCCGCTCCGCGGACCCGGCAGCCACGCCGAGCAGCTCTGCGTCGACGAGCAAGACCTCGCGCTCGCGCCTCACGGAATCACCGGGCCCGAGGCGGCCGCGCTCCCGCTAGTCGGACTGACCGCGATGCAGGCAGTCGAGCGCGCACGCGTTCGCCCGGGCGATCGCGTGCTCGTGCAAGGCGGCGCGGGTGGGGTCGGATCGCTGGTGATCCAGTACGCCCGCCACCTCGGCGCCGAGGTCAGCGCGACCGCGAGCACGCATAACCTCCCCTACCTGCACGAGCTCGGGGTCGAGCTCGCCATCGACTATGTCCATGACCGCCTCGAAGAGCGGCTGCGCAACCTCGACGTAGTGATCGACTGCGTCGGTGGAGCGGTCGAGCAACGATCGTTCGGGCTGCTGCGTCCGGGCGGCTGCCTGATCAGCGTCGCAGGGCCGGCTCCTGGGGACCGCGAGCTCGACTGGCCAACGCTGGCGGGCGTGGCCCTACGGACACCGGGACGCCTGCTCGGCCAGCTCAAGCGACAGCACCGCTATCGCTTCGTGTCGGCCCGCTGCGATCCCGAGCGGCTGCGTCGGCTCGCGCAGCTGGTCGACGCCGGGGTCCTGCGAGTTCGGATCGATCGCGTCTACGGGCTGGCCGAGCTGTCCGCAGCCCACGTGCGCTCCGAGTCAGGCTCGAGCCGCGGCAAGCTGGTGATCGATCACTCGCGCTAGCCCGAACAGCTAGCCGAAGAAGTAGCTGAGCCCGACGTTGAACGAGTTCAGCCGCGGGTACTCGCCCGTGAAGGTGTGCACGAGCATCTGCCAGCCGATCGTCGCCCCGAGGCCGTGGCGGAACCGGCGGCTCTCGGAGTCGTGCAGCAAGAGCCCCAGATCGAGCTGGACCTTGGGTCCGTGGGGCGCAGCGTCGGCCGGATCGGCGAGCCCGGCCTGGTTGGGGATCACCGGCGCGTAGAAGAAGTTGTAGCCGACGCGCAGATCGACATAGCCGCGGCCGAGCAGCGCGAGGCGTCCGAGGCCAACGCTCGGCCCGCCGCCGGCGAGCACCGTCGAGGCGTACTCGATCCCGTTGTCGCCGAAGGTCAGCCCTCCGCCCATCACGGTCGCGCCGATGCCATACCCGATGAAGTTCCAGGTCTGCCCGACCTCGACCGATCCGAAACCCATGCGACCACCGCCCGAGGACTGGTTGCCGCCGGTGAGCGAGTAGGCGCCCCGCGCAGCGAACCACAGCCGCGTGGGGTTGTGCTTCGGCCGGTAGATGTTGGCGTAGTAGCCTCGGAGCCGCTCGCGGTGATCGACCTGCTCGCGGTCGTCGGAGCTGCTGGCCACGCGCGTCCGCGGAGTCTCGGGCTCGTCGCTCTCGAGCAGCGTCGGTAGGGCTGGCTCGCTGACCGGCTCGGGAGTGGGCTCGGGCGTGGGCTCGGGCTCGATGGCTGGGGCCGCCGTCGAGGGATCTGGCTGGCCCGCCTCAGGCTGCACGGGCGGTACGGGCTCGGGATCGCTCGCGGGAGCCTCGACCGGTGCTGGCTCGTTGGACGGGCTGGCGCTCGAACCCGCGCTGGTAGCCGGACGCTGAACGGGTGGCCGATCCCCCTCCGGCGGGGCAGCGAGAGCCATTGCCGGTGCAAACGAGATCGAGGCGGCGATCAGCGAGGCCAAAGAGCGCGGAGGCATCGTGTCTCGGAGGCTACTCTCGAACTCTCGTTCTGGCGAACGAGTGCCTCGGGCCCACGCCAGAGCCAGAGAGTTACCGGGTGCCAACCGGGGTGGCGGTCGGGATGAAAGTCCAGCCCGATCCCAATGACGAGGGAGCGGGCTGCCTCACGGCTTCTACAAGCCCGAACATGGGCCCGATCGGGTGTCTAAGTTCCTCCGACCAGTCTTGCCAAACGCTTTGCACGCTTCGATGATGCACACGCCGCCGACACGGCGACGACGCGACAACCGAGGGAGACTCGAATGCGCCAACATCGAAAGCAACTACCCCACGCCGGCCTCATGCTGGGCCTCGCCCTCCTGGTCGTGCCTGCCTGCGGGCCCACGGTGTTCGCGGACACCGACGCACTGACCGTGGTGGGTGAGCCGCCTCCGCCTCCGCCCCCGCCCGAGCCCGAGCCCGAGCCCGAGCCCAAGCGGGTCAACGTCCGCTCGGCTGACGATTGAGCGCGGGTTCGAGTGCGCGGCTGGTTCGGGTGCGCGGCTTGGCGTGGTATACCGCCGCTCGACAAGCGCAGGAGAACTAGATGGCCGAGAAGATCACGATGGGCCCGAATGGGCTGAA
>CBFGLP010001331.1:0-1613 GCA_965649595.1 uncultured Myxococcales bacterium
CCGGTGCGAGCCGAGATCGCCTCGCTAGACATGCTCTCGGCCCACGCCGATCAAGACGAGCTGCTGACCTGGTGTCGCTCGTCTCCGCAGCGACCACGCCGAGTGTTCCTCGTCCACGGCGAGCCGGACGCGCTCGAGCACCTGCGCGTCCGCATTCACGAAGAGCTGGACTGGGACTGCGTGGTGCCGGGCTACCGCGACGAGGTGGTCCTCTAGCAATTACGTTGACGCGGGGTTCGCACAGGGCTGATCATTGGCTCATGTCGAGAATCACGATCGTCGCGCTCGCGCTGTTCGGAGTCACCGCCTGCGGATCTCCGCCCACGGGCAAGCCCGCCAGCAAAGGCCAGGCTGCGCCCAAGCAGGATACCGCGCCGGCCAAACAGGACGTCGCGCCGGCCAAACAGGACGTCGCGCCGCAGCCTGCGGCCGATCCTCCCAAGCCGGCCACACCAACCCCGTCGCCCACGGTCGCCCCACCGCCGGCCGAGCCCACGCCGCCGGCCGAAGCCCCACCGCCAACCGAGCCTGCACCGTCGGCCGAGGCGACGCCACCGGCCGACCCCGCGCAGGGATGGACGCCACCAAAGGACGTCACCGACGTGCGCAGTGACCAGGTGATCCCGCCCGGCACGCCCGAGAGCAACGCCAAGGCGTTCAAGAAGCTCGCCGTCGCCAAGGGGGATGGTCCGCCGGTCGGCGGCATCGGGGCCAACGGCGTCCACTTCGACACGCTCGAGGTCGGCCGGGGTTGGGAGTCGAGCCGCTGCGCCGACCTCACGACGACCTTCACCGTCGGCGTCGATGAGCAGGTCAACGTCTGCATGCGGGTCGTCCATCCGCGCGGGGTCAGCGAGGAGCTGTCGGTGCACTGGCAGAAGAACGGCGGGACCGGAGAGCGACGCAGCAAGGTCGTCGTCAAGGACATGCACGCCTACCTGACTCGCACCTATCTGCCGATCAAGAAGGGCTACGAAGGCGACTGGACGGCGACGATCACGTCCGCGGATGGGGCCGTGCTCGGCAAGGTCTCGTTCAAGGTGCAGTGATCATTGGACTGACCACACGGGCTCGTGCTCGCTTGCGAGCCCGCGTGCGCATGAACGAGCTCGCGTGCGCGTGAACGAGCACGCGAGCTCGCGTAGCCCCGAGTTGCACCATGGTAAAAAGGGGCCATGACGCGCCTGCCCCTCGCCGCTGTATTGGCCTCGTTTCCCTTGCTCGTGCTGGCCGCGTGCCCGCAAGAGCCGGTCGGCAATCCCTTCGACAGCCTCACCTCGGCCGAAGACGCGGCCGACGATGTCGATGAGGGAGAGAGCGACGCGACCGGGGTCGAGACCGGTGACGAGGAGAGCGACACCAACGACGACTGTGGCAACGGCACCGTCGAGCCCGGTGAAGAGTGCGACCTCGGCAGTGAAAACGCCGACAACGACAAGTGCACGACCGAGTGCACGATCGCGGCCTGTGGCGATGGCTTCGTCTACGCTGGCTTCGAGGAGTGCGACGACGGCAACGCCTCCAACATGGACGCCTGCTTGGACACCTGCATTGCGGCGACCTGCGGCGATGGCTACGTGCAGAGCGGCGTCGAGGAGTGCGACGACGGCAAC
>CBFGLP010001332.1:0-6351 GCA_965649595.1 uncultured Myxococcales bacterium
GCCATGATGGCGCCCTTGCCGAAGCGCTGGAGGATGCTGTCGATCGCCTTCTGCAGGGTGACGCGGTGTTCGTGGACGACGAGAGGAGTTGCGGAGGTTCGCTGGCTTGCCATGCCGCTCCTCCTTGCGGGCGACATGCCCACGCTCGCTCGCAAGAGTTGCGAGCACTTGAGGTCATGGCCTTCGGGACATGGCCCATCGGTTGGACAGTCGCTGGCGCCGCTGTCCCGCGGGCTGGCCGGGCTAATTTACGGCTCATGTCCGTGGGTTGACGCGCCGATGCTCGGGCGATCTTCGCGGCGGTTTTCCTGAGCTGTCCGAAAGGTCTGGCGCGGATCGCGGTTGGTAGTTTCAGGTCGGGGATTGTCCCCGCTGGTCTCCGTCCGGTCCGCCCCCCCCGAGTCGGTGCAAACAGCGGAGGAACCGCGTCTACCCGGGTCCCTGAGCCCCCAGAACGCTGCTGGCAGGCAGCGTGCAGACCGGTACGGAAGGGGGTCGCGATGCCCAGGATTTCACCGCCTTTTCGCGTGTTCCTCGATTGTGTGCGACAACCGGACCGCCCTGTTGGGTGTTGCAACGCCCGCAGGGTGGGTTCCCAGCCGGGGCCCCGGTGTGCCATAAACGGCAGAGCCGAGGGCGAAGCCCTCGTGGTGAGTTGCCCGACCCCCCAGTTCCCCATCGCGTGAGCGACTCGACGCACAGCACTCGACCCACCACCTTGCGGTCCCCCACTCCGAGCACGCGCCCGGGTCGCGCGGCGTGTTCCGGTTTTCCCTCGAGGAGAGACGACAGATGAATCGCTTTTCAATCCGACTCGGAGCTGCCCTGGTCGCTGGGCTCGTAGCGACGCCCGCGCTCGCGGCTCAGCCGGCCGGCGCCGCCGCGGCACCTGCAGCCGAGCCCGCGGCGACCCCGGCGCCGACTCCCGAAGGGCCCTCGGCGGGTGCTTCGATCTCGGCCGACACGTCGGGCGTGAAGACCGATGCCAAGGCGAGCGGCGGGGCGAGCGGGAAGAAGGCGAAGAAGTCGGGCGACAAGTGTCAGAACGACACCAGCGTCAAGTGGATCAGACGCTGTCGGCCCGAGCGCAACATGTTCGAGCTCGGCATCTTCGGCGGCATCTTCATGCCGGGCGGCTCGGCGCACGAGCTGTTCGACCCGGTCCGCCAGCTGCAGTCGCTGCAGTCGGGCGGCGAGGAGTTCTGGAAGCCGTACCGCAGGGTGGCGCCCGAGATCGGGGCCCGCTTCGCGTACTACCCGCTCAGCTTCCTCGGCGGTGAGATCGAGGGCGGCGTCATGCCGACTCACATCACCAACACCGACTCGCCGGACACGCGCGCGATCCTCTTCAACTTCCGCGCGCACGTGATCGGCCAGATCCCGTTCTGGCGCATCACTCCGTTCGTCCTCGTCGGCGGCGGCGCGATCGGGACGACCGGCGCGCTCGGCAACGACATCGACGAGTCGACGCACTACGGCGGCGGCGTCAAGTACTACATCTCGCATTACGCGATGCTGCGCCTCGACGTCCGCAACGTCGTCGCGGCCCGCCTCCGCGTCGACAACGGCGCGGTCATCTACCCCGAGGTGCTGCTCGGCCTGTCGCTGACGCTGAACCGCAAGAAGAAGGCGCCGGCGGCCGAGAAGGACAGCGACGGCGACGGCTTCCTCGACAACGCCGACTCCTGTCCGTTCGAGCCGGGCATCGCCCCCGACGGCTGTCCCGAGCGCGACCGCGACGGCGACGGCTTCATGGACAGCCAGGACGCGTGCCCGGATGTCCCCGGCGTCGCGCCCGACGGCTGCCCGCTCAAGGACCGCGACGGCGACGGCTTCCTCGACATCGTCGACAAGTGCCCCGATGATCCGGGCGTCGAGCCGGATGGCTGCCCGATCCCGGACACCGACGGCGACGGCATCCTCGATCCCGACGACGCCTGCATCCCCGACCCCGAGACGCAGAACGGCTACCAGGACACCGACGGCTGCCCCGACGAGGTCCCCAAGGAGGTCGTCCGCTTCACTGGTCGCATCAAGGGCATCACCTTCGAGACCAACAAGGCCGAGATCCGCAGCTCCTCGCGCCCGACCCTCGACGATGCCGTGAAGGTCCTCAAAGACTTCCCCGACGTCCGCATCGAGATCAGCGGCCACACCGACAGCCAGGGCGACCGCGATCACAACGTCGATCTCTCGAAGCGCCGCGCCGAGGCGGTCAAGCAGTACATGGTCGACAAGGGCATCGACGCCAGCCGGATCGAGACCGCTGGTTTCGGCCCGGATGTGCCCGTCGACACCAACGACACCAAGGCCGGACGGGCGAACAACCGCCGCATCGAGTTCAAGCTGCTGACCAACACCTCGGTCAAGGCCGAGTAGGCCGACACCTCTGATCTGGTAGAGCCGAATGGAAGGAGCAGGGGATCAATCAATCCCCTGCCCCTTCCATTGGCTCGTAGCTCATTTTGATCCGACATGTGCGAGGTCGGTACAATCTCGCGCATGCTATTCGCCAGAAAAGTCCTCTCGTGCACTACCACCGGCCGTTCCAGAGGCTATGTATTGTGCGGATTCAACCATGCTCTCCCGCGCCCTCTGCCTCCTCTTCATCGCCTCGCTCTGCACGATCCCAACGCTCGCTCGCGCGGGTCAGCCGGAAGAAACCGTCCCAGAAGGCACCGCCAAGCAAGACGCCGCCACGACCGGCAGCACCGAGCTGGGCAACCAGGGCAAGTTCTCGACCGTCCAGCAGGTCGCTCCGGAGGACGCCGCCGCCGAGGCCGTCGTAGATCCCCACGCCAACGATGCGACCGAGCTCAACATCGCGCTGGGTGGCATCTTCAGCACTGGTAACTCGCGTACGCTCGCGCTCACGGGGCTGTCCAACTTCCGCTTGCGACGGACCATCCACCAGTTCAGCGCGGGCGTGGCGGGCAACTACGCTGCGGCCGCCGTTGAAGACTCCGACAACTACGAATCCACCGTCGGCAACGTGCAGGGGCTGCTGCGCTATGACGTGTTCTTCGCCGAGCGGTGGACCGCGTTCTTGCAGGTGACCGGCCGCCACGACCCCTTCCAGCGCCTGAACTACCGCATGAACGTCGACCCGGGCTTCGCCTTCTATGCGCTCAACCGGCCCAACCACCGGCTGTGGTTCGAGGCCGGCTACGACTTTCAGTACGACCTGCGCACCGACGAGGCGCTGATCTTGCTCGACGCCGACGGCAACCCGGTGCTCGACATGGACGGCAACACCCAGCGCGATCCCGCGGTTGACCGGGTGTTCCTGAACCATGCGGTCCGCTTGTTCGCGGGTTACTCCAACCGGCTGTCTGACCGAGTCAGCTTCGACACTGGGCTCGAGTACCTGCAGAGCGTGATCGATCCGAAGATCTTTCGCCTGATCTACCTCGCCGCCCTCAACACGCAATTGGCCGAGCGCTTCTCGCTGGCGGTCACGTTTCAGCTCCGGTACGAGAATCAGCCGCTCCCGGACGTCGAGAAGCTGGACACGATCACGGCGATCTCGCTCGCGTATCGGTTCTTCTGACCGAGGTGGAAACACCAGCGACGGGCTCACTTCGTGCTGGATGGGGCTGCGCGACCCTCGTTATGCTCGGCGCATGACCCTCCACCGGGCCCGGCGCCGAGCGTCGAACCACCAGACACAAATAGTGCTGCGCGACGGCAGCTCCGCCAGCGACTCCCGCCTCGCCCGGCTTCTGCAATTCGACGATCGCTCGCGCAGCTATCCGGTCCGGCGGCTGTTCCCCACGACCGACGCCCGCAACTACACCTGGCGATGTGGGACGCACCTCGATCAGGGTCGCGAGGGCGCCTGTGTCGGCTTCGCCTGCACCCACGCCCTGATCGCTCGGCGCCCGACGATGCCGCGGCTGACCGCCAAGTTCGCGACGCAGAAGGTCTACTGGGAGGCGCAGCGGAACGATCAATGGGACGGCGGCGCGTATCCAAAGGCCCGCCCCAAGTACGATGGCACCTCAGTGCTCGAGGGCATCAAGGCGCTCTCGCGGCTCGGCTACGTGGCCAGCTACCACTGGGCGTTCGGGCTGCGCGACCTGATCCGCGCCGTCAGCTGGATCGGCCCCGCCGTGCTCGGCCTGTGGTGGTACGAGAGCATGCAAGAGCCGCACGACTGCGGGTACCTCCACGTCACGGGCGAGCGCGCGGGCGGTCACGCGATCCTGTGCAAGGGCGTCAACGTCGACGAGCGCTACTTCATCGTGCACAACTCGTGGGGGCCGAAGTGGGGGCGCCAGGGCGACGCGAGGATCTCGTTTGCGGAGATGGACAAGCTGCTCGATGACGAGGGCGAGGCGGTGGTCCCGATCTTTCGCCGGAGCGCGCGGGTTGGTGAGCGATCCTGAACTGGGATCTCGGGGCCACGCACGAAGGCCATTGCCCCGCGCAGCTGATCCAAGATCGATCAGCCCTGCACCAAGCCGGACCGCCCCGACCAGGACCGCGCGGTCAAGCTTGCGAGATCACTGCGCTTCCGACCTCGAACGCCGCTTGCAATCCCGCCTCGGCATGCGGATCAGCTTCTACGGAGTCCGAGGTTCGATCGCCACCGCCGGGGAGACCACCCGTCGCTATGGCGGCAACACCCCCTGCGTCGCAATCGAGGCGGCTGGCCAGCCCATCATCCTCGACGCGGGCACGGGCATTCGCAAGCTCGGCAGCGATCTCACCCGCGCGGCCGGGGCCAGCCCCGTGCATGCCAACTTGTTGTTCTCGCACCTGCACTGGGACCACATCCAAGGCTTCCCCTTCTTCGGGCCCGCCTACGTGCCGGGCAATCGGATCGATGTCTGGCACGTGCGCTCGGGCGCCTCGGATCCGCTGGTCCGCGACGTGCTGGCCGATCAGATGCGGCCGCCGACCTTCCCGGTCGGGCTCGAGGTGATGGGCGCGCAGCTGTGCTTCCACGAGATCGAGCAGGGTCAGGTGATCCGGGTCGGCCAGGCTCGCCTGCGGCATGCCGCGGTTGATCACCCGAACGGCTGCTTCGCGTGGCGGATCGAGCAAGGTCAACGATCGGTCGTCTACGCGACCGACCTCGAGCACGACGTCGACGAGCCTCCGGCGGCGCTGATCGAGCTCGCGCGTGGGGCCGACGTGCTGATCTACGACGCCATGTACACGCCCGAGGAGTACGCCGGCGTCGGCGGGCCCAGCCGGCGTGGCTGGGGCCACAGCACCTTCGAAGGTGGGGCGCGGGTGGCCGAGCTCGCGGGCGTCGGCAGCTTGGTGCTCTTCCACCACGACCCCGCCCACGACGACGGGTTCATGGACGCGCTCGCGGCTCGGGCCCGGCGTCGCTTCGCCAACACGCTGGTCGCCGCCGAGGGCATGGTGCTCGAGCTCGACGACACCGCGCACTCGAGCTCGCTGCGGTGGCGCGGCGAGGCGGCGCAGCAGCTCGGCGCGCTCGCGGCCCATGGCTGAGTCGGGACCGGCCACGCGACCCTTCCTTCGCGCGCGGGCCTGCGCGACCCTGGACGCGGTGGCCAAGGCCAAGACCAAGGGCGGCACCGCTCGATCCCTGCACGGACCCGAGAGCGTGGCCCTGGCCGCGGCGCCCTTCATGACCCGGGGCGTCGAGCTCGACGCGTTGCTGGCCGCGGTCGTCGACACGATCGTCGATCGCCTCGCGGCCGAGCGCGGGACCCTCTACCTCGTCGACGGTCGCTCGCGCACGCTGACCTCCGTGGTCGCGCACCTGCCCGAGCTCGAGCGGATCCGGCTCGACTTCGGGCAGGGCATCGCGGGCACCGTCGCGGCCGAGGGTCGGGTGATCGCGGTCGCCGACACGGCGGCCGACCCTCGCTTCGACGCGACCTTCGATCGCAAGACGGGCTTCTCGACCCGCTCGATGCTGGTCGTGCCGATCCGCGACAGCCGCGGCGAGGTGATCGGCGTGCTGCAGCTGCTCAACGCCGCACGTGGCCACTTCGACGCCCAGGACGAGGCCAAGGCGATCGAGCTGGCGGCCGCGGCCGGGCAGGTGCTCGAGGCGACCAGCTTGCACGCCGAGCTGCGCGCGCGCGGGCCGGTCGAGGATCGCGGTGAGCGACCGGAGCTCCGCTACACCTTCAACCAGATCGTCGGTGAGTCGCCGGCGATGCAGGCCGTCTATGCGATCGTCCGCAAGGCCGCGGGCACCGACGCGACCGTGCTGATCACCGGCGAGAGCGGGACCGGCAAGGAGCTGATCGCCCGGGCCGTGCACGTCAACTCGCCGCGCCGCGAGGGCCCCTTCGTCAAGGTCGACTGCACGACCCTGCCCGAGGCGCTGATCGAGAACGAGCTGTTCGGCCACGAGCGCGG
>CBFGLP010001333.1:0-6978 GCA_965649595.1 uncultured Myxococcales bacterium
ATCAACTGGAGATCAGTCGGAGCCGAGGCCCACCCTGGACCGGCGACCTGTCTGAGCGACACGGAGCACCCCCAGCGGCTCCGTCGTCCACCCTGCACCGTCGAGAGCCGAGCTGCACCTCGAACAACCTGCACGGCTGGCCCTCGAGCAGGGCTCGATCGCCACTATCACCAGCTCAGCTGCAACGAAAAGTTCAACAGATCCCGCTGCACCAGCCCCGGCTGCAGCTGCACCCCATAGTACCGCTCGACCGCCAGCGCGATGAAACCGAACGTATACGCGGGCCCGAGAAAGTCCTCGGCGCAATCGAGCATACCCGAGCGCTCGCCAGTCGCTCGCCAGTGACGGCGGCCGAAGTCGAACATGAACTGGAACGCGACCGGGGTCGAGGTCAGCATCCGGTGCGGGTCCTGCCCGGCCAAGCCGATCATCGCCTGGCCCGCGCGGCTGTCGAAGAAGAGCTGCATGGCTCCGGCTCCGCAGGCTTCGACCCCCCGCTCGAAGCTGCCGAGCCGGTCGCCGATCGCCCGCGCGACGATCAGCTCGAACTGTAGGAACTCGACCACCGAGCGACGGCTGGTTAGCGGTACATTCTCGAGGCGCAGCTGCTGGCGCAGCGGCTGCGAGCGTTCGGCGCCGAGGTGCCGCAAGAGCGCGACGTTGAGGCCACGCAAAGGGATGCCGCGCACGGTCGTCTTCACCTGCGCTTGCGCGAGGCGATCGAGGAGTGCGTCCTGCTCGGGCCGCACGAGCTCGAGCGCGGTGACGGGCGAGACCATCGGAGCGAGCAACACTACGGCGAGCACCGGACGAACGCAAAACCAGCGTGCACCCACCGGGGTGATCAGACGGGTGAGAAACCTGGTCTCGCGCTCGGCTTTGGCCTCGTGCGGGTCGATCAGGGCGTCCTCGCCCCCCATCGATTCGTCGCCCGCGGGCGGGGCCCGTCATGCGCGGACCCCTGGCTGCGTGGCGATGGCGCTCGCGCGCGACCCCGCGTTCGAGTGCGAGCGCCCGGCTGTGCTGCTCAGAGCTTCTTCACGTAGGCCGCGACCGCGTCGATCTCTTCCTTGCTCATCTTGTCCTTGTAGCCCTTCATCTTCGTGTCGGGCACGCCGTTGGCGATCTTGTCGACGACCTGGGCCTTGCTGAGCTTGCTACCCGCGAGCGAGGGGATGTTGACCTTCTTGCCGAGCGTGGTGTCGCCCTTGCCGTCGTCGCCGTGGCAGGACTTGCACTTGGCCAAGTAGAGGGCCTTGGCGTCGATCGAGCTCGCGGCCGACTTGTCCTCGGTGTCGGCCTTGGTGTCCGTCTTGGTGTCGGTCTTCGTGTCCGACTTGGTGTCGGTCTTCGTGTCGGTCTTCGTGTCGCCGTCACCTTCGGCGGCTACGTCACCGGTCCCCGCACTATCGGCTCCGGCGGTGTCGGTCGGAGCCGCGGTGTCGGTCGGAGCCGCGGTGTCCGTCGGAGCCGCGGTGTCCGTCGGTGGGGCCACGGTGTCCGTCGGAGGAGCCGCGGTGTCCGTCGGCGTGGGGGTCTTGGCCTCGTCGGTCTTGACTTCGTCGGTCTTGGGCTCGTCGGCCTTGGCCTTCTCGACGGGCTTCTTGTCCTCGCCCTTGTCGCAGGCCGAGACGCTGAGGACGAACGCGGCCGCGGCCGCAAGGATGGATCGAAGGACGACTCGCTGCATGTTCGGGCTGCTCGCTTGAGTGCTCGGCCCCAGGCGGCCGATTCGATGGCTTGGCGGAGCGTAATCCGGGCGCTCGTCACCCGACAAGCGTCCTTGGCTCGGTCCGAAGCCAGAACGCCGCCTGCGTCCCACCGTGACAGGCGACACGACCGCACGCTGGCCCCGACTGAGCCGGTCGCCGCCGAGGGCCCCGAGGCTCCAGCACCCCACCCACACCGGTCGAGGTCACGACAGCACGGGCCGGGGAGCTGGCCGAGCAGTGGGTGCTCGTCACCGACACACGATCGCTGTCGGCACCCGAGCTCGCGCCGGAGTCACCGGTGATCGGATGAGGCGATGAGCTCTCGATCGCGATCGTGCGGCAGCCGACGACGCGATGCTGGTGATCCTTCCAGGTTGGGATCAGAGCTCTACCGAACGTGGGGAGTCCAAATAACATCATTCCCAAGACCTCACCGCTGTCGAATCCGATAGTACAGAGGCGACGACACTAGCTTCGACGCAGCGATCGGACCCGCGAAGATGCCGGGTCGCACGCAAAAACCACAGTCGCCGGGAGTGACCTCGGGTAAGGTTCTCGTCTCGCTCGCCCCTCGAGCGAACATGAGAGACGGACCATGAAAAGTACACGACTGATTGCCCTGACGCTCGCAGTCGGTGTCGGCCTCAGCCTCGGTGCATCGGGTGTGTTCGCGGCAGATCACCTCGAAGCGCCCGGGACCATGGCTGACGCACCAGCCGACATCACGGACCTCTACGCCTGGCATACCGACGACAACAAGCTCGTCGCCGTGATCGACTTCGACGGTCTGCAAGAGGCCGGCAGCACGGGCACTTACGACGCCGACGTGCTCTACCAGCTCCACATCGACAACGACGCCGATAACGAGTCGGACATCGACGTCTTGGTCCGGTTTGGCCAAAACGGCGCGGGCGAGTGGGGCGTGCAGGTCGAGAACCTGCCGGGCACCGACGCCCCCGTGATCGGGCCGGTCGACACCACGATCGACGCGGGCAGCGGCCTGCGGGTGTTCGCGGGGCCGCGCGACGATCCCTTCTTCTTCGACCTCGACGGCTACAAGGCGACGCTGATGAGCGGCATGCTCGAGTTCGACAACACTCACGACTCGTTCGCGGGCACCAACGTGACCTCGATCGTCGTCGAGATGGACGCCGCGGTCGCGTCGGGCGGCAGCGACACCCTGCAGATCTGGGCCACGAGCGGGCGGAAGTGAGGACGGCATGACCACTAAGCACTGGAACAAGTTCACGTTGCTCGGTCTGCTGCTGGTCCCGGTCGTAATCACCGGCTGCCCTGGCGGCGAAGACGAGGGTGACGACGAGATCGGCGATACCACGGACGGCGAAACCACCACCGACGGCGAGACGACGGCGGACACCGAGACCGACACACCGACGACCGATGAGGATGCGACCGAGACCACCGATACGGGGGAGGACCCGTTCGTGTTCGCGGACGATCCTGTCGATGCCTACGTTCGCGTGGACCGGATGGGGATGCCGGCGATCGCTACGGCGGTGATTACGTCGAAGGACCAGTACAACGCGGCGAACCCAATCGATGACGAGAACGCGAGCTTCGTCGCCGAGATCGTCGCCAACGTCACCGCCATCCATGCGGCCCTCGACGACGATCTCGTCATGGCTACGCTCGTCCCTTGCACGCCAGCCGACTGCCTCGCTCAGGGCCAGCCGCTGGTGATACCCGACACGCTGAAGATCGACCTGACGCAGGCGGCCGGGTTCCCGAACGGTCGCGGGCTCGCGGATCCGGTCATCGACATCACCTTGGCGGTAGTGCTGCTCGACCTCACGATGATGGACCAGAGCCCAGGCTCGCTGGCCGCCCTGCCCCTCAACCCGCCGATGAACGACGTCGATTTCCTCGACGATTTTCCCTACCTCGCGGATCCGCACTGACCCGCGGCTGACGGGGGACCTCTCGCATTCGCTCATGCCTTCGCACCGTCCCCTCGCTACCACCCTGCTCGGGCTCGTGCTGACGACCGCCTGTGGTCCCGAGTCCGGCTGTCGCAGCTCCACCTCCGAGCAGGCCGCCAGCAACGAGCCCGCCCCGCTCGAGTTCGCCGACGCTCGAGCGCCCTTCATCAACGCGCTCGCCGACCTCGACGACGAGATCCGAGCCACTCGAGCACGCGCGGACAAGCAACCCAAGGGCTGGCTCGTGCTCGAGAAGCTCGCCAACCTCCACCTCGCCCGCGCCCGGCTCAGCGGCGACTACGACGACTACGAAGAGGCCGAGCGAGCGCTCGACCAGGCGTTCGAGCGCGCGCCCGAGGGCGCTGGCCCCTTCATCACCCGCGCGGCGCTCAACTCGACAATGCACCGCGTACACCTCGTCGAGGCCGACCTCGACAAGGCCGCGGCGCAGCTGCTGCTCGACGAGCCCACGCAGGCGGTGATCGAGGGCATGCGGGCGGATCTCGAGCTGCAACGCGGCAACTATGCGCTCGGGCGAACCCACGCCCAAACGGCGCTCGAGCTCGGCCGCACCACCACTTCGCTGGCGCGGCTCGGCCTGATCCATTGGCAGCTCGGCGAGTACGATCGAGCCGAGGCGCTCTACCGCGACGCCCTCGCCGCGGTCAAAGGCCCGGCGCTCGAGCCCCGCGCGTGGATCCACCTCCAGCTCGGCCTCATGGACCTCGATCGTGGCCGCTACGACGACGCGTTCAACCACTACAAAGACGGCGCCGAGATCCTGCCGGGCTGGTGGTTGCTCGAGGAGCACATCGCCGAGATCGCCGTGCTCACCGGGCGCACGCAGCAGGCGAGGGCGCTCTACGAGGCGATCATCGAGCGCACGGGCAAGGCCGAGTTCATGGACGCGATGGCCGAGCTCGCGCTCGCGCGCAAAGATCAGGCCGAAGCCGACCGCTGGATCGCCCGCGCCCGCGAGCTCTACGAGGCCGAGCTCGCGCGCTTTCCCGAGGCCAGCTACGGCCACGCGCTCGGCCATTACCTCGCGTTTGGACCGCCCGAGCGCGCGCTCGAGCTCGCCGAGGCCAACCACAGCCTGCGCCCCAACGTCGAGGCCAAGCGCGACCTCGCGCAGGCGCGGCTCGGGACCGGCGACCTCGCGGGGGCGAAGGCGATGATCGACGAAGCGCTCGCGACTCCGGTCGAGCGCGCTGACGTGCTGTGGCTGGCGGCCTCAGTCTACGAGCAGAGCGGCGACAAGGCGCGCGCCGGTCAGCTGCGGACCGCCGCGAAGGCGATCGATCCGCACATCGGCGACTGAGGCTACCCGAGGTCTTCTAGCGCTTGCGCGACCTCGTCGGGCTCGAGCATGCCTGCCTGCTCGAGCCCGCGTACCAGATCGATCGGCCACAGCCTGGTCGCGCTCTGGATCACCTTCGCCAGCGCAGCCACGCTCTTGTCGACCGCAAACCCCTTGCCACGCAGCCCGGTCGCCAAGGTTATTCCGGCCATCACGCTGCGCATCAGGGTCTGCCGGATGCTGCCGCCGATGAACACCATGCGCACGCCGATGCAGCAGTCGTAGATCCGGTCGTGACCCTCGAGCAGCGCCTCGCTGGTGCGCGCGTCGGGGGGCGGACAGTCGGGCCCGATCAGGATCGCCAACATCAGCGGCTCACCGAGGCGCTCGTGCAGGCGCTCGAGCTCGTCCGCGAGGCGGCCCGCCGCTTCGACGGTCGGCTCGCGCCAGCGAACCACGAACGTCTGCCCCTCGATGAAGCGCTGGTAGTTCATCGCTCGCTGGCCCCATTGTCGGGCCAAAGCCCGCGTCTGGCCAGAGTTGCGTCGAGCCGCGCGCCCCCTGTCGCGGACCGGCCAGCAACCCGTGGAGGAGCGCTCGCGCCACCATGACGGACCGCGAGCGGGACAGACGGGCGATGGCGCGCCGCGTCACCTTCGACAGGTCGTGGCGCGGCGAGACGTTCGTGTGGTCGACGCCGCGCTGCACCCACCGAGATGGGACGCCGAGGCGAGGGACCATGACCCGTCGCAATCGATAAAATGCTCGTACGCGTTCACACCGGTGATTGCCGTGAGATCCTGGATTGGGAGACTTCAATTGCAGAGCAGGGGCAATGCACAGGGGAGGCCTTTCCAATCATGGAGAGCGCTCGGCAGGTCCGCCCATTGCCGTCCTCGAAGGGGTGTATGGTCACGAACTGGTACGCGAGGATTGCGGCAAAGAGATAATCGGGGAGTTTCTGACCAGATCCCGCAGCCCACTCGGCGAGCTCGTTCATCAATGGTGGGACGTCTTCCCAAGCCGGCGGAACATACGTAAAATTGCCGACTTGAACATTGGTTTTTCGATAATCGGACAGATCGCGCGGCCGACCCACACCACGACCACGCATGATACAAGCGTGGACTCGCCGCATCCATGCCTCGTCTGGCCCGGCGTCGAGATGTTCGTCAATGAGCTCCAATGCCGCAAAGTAGTTCCTGACCTCCAACGCGGCGCGGTCTTTGTCGCGCGTAGGATCGAGCTCCGCTTTAGAGGCAATCGCAGCTGCGGCCTCTTCGAGTGCGAGTGTGCGGTTCTCGATCCAGGTGCTGTTGTGGGCAACCCGGATGCGCGTCTGCCGTCGAAGCTCGCGCTCGCGCAACAGGGGAAGCGGCGGTAGCTCCATGATGGCCCGCGCAGCACCAAGCTCCTCGGATGCCCGGAGGACGGCCAAGGAGGCTGAAGCGGGGCTCGTAGGGCATCGCTGCCCTGAAAATCGACGGATGAACGAAGATCGTCAAGCTCGTGGATCCGCCGCCGAGCCCGGCGCACTTGCCGAGGCTCGAGCCCACCCACGGATCACACGTTGAACCGGAAGTGCATGACGTCGCCGTCCTGCACCACGTAGTCCTTGCCTTCGATCCGCAGCTTGCCCGCCGCCTTCACGGCCGCCTCGGAGCCCATCTCGACCAGCGTCTGCCAGCTGACCACCTCGGCCCGGATGAACCCGCGCTCGAAGTCGCTGTGGATCACCCCGGCCGCCTGCGGGGCCTTGGTCCCGCGCCGGATCGTCCACGCGCGGCACTCCTTCTCGCCCGCGGTGAAGTAGGTGATCAGGTCCAAGAGCTCGTAGGCGGTCCGGATCAGCTTGTCGAGGCCTGGCTCGGCGAGGTCGAGGCTGCGCAGGAACTCGGCCCGGTCGTCCGGCTCGAGCTTGGCGATCTCGGCCTCGATCGCGGCGGAGATCACCACGACCTGGGCCCCGCTCGGGCGCACGCGCTCGACCAGCTTGGCGACCAGCGGATCCTCGAGCCCGGCGGCG